>JAJFLS010000590.1 GCA_021772595.1 Opitutales bacterium | reverse complement strand
CTTGGAGAAAAACTTTTATCAAGCAGCCCAGAATGATGAACCAGAGCAAAGTAAAGCCGACATCCGCGCCGAGCTTGGTGGTGACGATGAGTTCGCCGGACCCGACGATATTCGCGGATACGATCAGGCCGGGCCCGAGTTGCTTGAGGATTCCGCGAAAGTCTTTGGGGGCGTCTTGGATTTGGGACATGGGGGGGAGGAATTGTGAATGGGGCGTGGGATGGGAAACGGCTCTGGGGTAGAACGATACGGTGCTCGGGGCTTGAGCTGACGGCAATGCAATTGTCGGAATGTTGCAGACATTCCGCTACGTGGGAATTGTAGGAGCCTGCTTGCAGGCGATTCGGTAGGAGGGTCAATCGCCTGCAAGCAGGCTCCTGCATTCGAGGCTCTCCCTACCTCAGAAACAGCAGAACGTACGCCGCGGCGAGCGCGATTTGAATGACGGCGTAGGGGAGGGCTTTCACGACGAAGCCGCCGAAGGACATGGGGAGTTTGTACTTGTGGATGATCGTTACCGCGACGAGTGTCGAGGCGCTGCCGATCGGCGTTAGGTTGCCTCCGAGATTCGCTCCGAAAATGACGGACCACCAAAGGGGCGAATCGCCAGCGGTTCCCGTGGAGCCGAGGATCTTGGCTAGCATTGCGGCGAGGGGAATGTTGTCTGTCACGGAGCTGAACGCCGACGCCGAAACGAGCAGCGATCCCGTGCCCAGCGCGTTCTCAGTGTCTCCAATAATCAGTGACAGCCCCTTTCCGATTAGCTCGAGAACTTGGGCGTGCTCAAGGACGTTGATCACGACGAACAGCGCCATGAAGAATCCGATCAAATCCCAGTCGATGGCTTTATAGAACTGATCGACTTCATGCTTGTAGCGAATCAGCATAACGAGAGCGAAGGCCATTGCGACGTAGCCCATACCGAGATCTTTGATGTAAGGGAGTATCGAAGCGGTTGCGATCACGCCGATGAAGGCGACGAGCATCAGCGTGCCAAACCAGAAGAAGCCAGCGCTTTCGATGCCGTCGTTTTCGTCGAAACTATTGACCTTTGCGATGGCAGTCGCGCGTTCATCTTCCGTCGTCAGTCTTTTAATACGAAAGAGTTTCGATCCCATCCAGATCGTGAGAATAGTTGCCACCAGCACGTAGGGCCCCGCCCTCATGAAGAAGGTGACAAAGCTGATGCCCGCTGCGTTGCCCACGATGATGTTCGGCACGGAGCTGATGAGTGTGAGGAGTCCGCCGATGTTGGTGAGTAGGCCTTCGATCATGAGAAAGCCGAGCAGCTTATCGTTGCGCTCCAGCTTTCCCAGCGAAACGGCGGTCAAAGAGCCGACGATAATCATCGCGGTCACATTGTTCAGGACGGCGGAGAAGACGACCGTCATGATTCCGTAAAGCCAAAGGAGTTTTTGCGGATCGCCCTTGGACGCCTTTGTGAGCTTGATCGCGATCCAAGTAAACAGACCGGATCGAGAGGTAACGTCGACGAAAACGCTCGATCCAACAATGATCGCGATGACTCCCCAATCGATTGCCGGGATGTAGATCGGCATCTGGATCGTGTGTCCACCCGGCAGTATCACTTCGCCAAAAGGAATGATGTGAAATGCCGATCCCAGGATAAGCGCTCCGGCGCCGAAGAGTCCGACAATGAGCGACTTTTTCGCGTGAAGCTTTTCCTCCAGCGCGAGACTGAGGATCATCGCGACAAGATAGAAAGTGAAAAAAAGAGTCACGCCTTGCGAAACGCTATGCGCTGCGTGGGCGGTTTCGGTAGTGGCTGCTAGAATGGGATTCATAAAATTTGGAGTATCTTAAACCACGGAGGAATGGAGACGAAGACATCCATCTATTCTGCGTTTCTCCGTGTCCTCCGTGGTTGAGGGATTTTTTCCGTTTCCATTGAATGGCGAGATCGATTTGGTTTCTGCTTCGCAATCTAAATCATAAGAAGCGGAATCGCCCGCAGTTCGACGGCTAGCGGGTACGCCTGACCATGCATCGCTAGCTGGTCGTTGTCCTTGGTTCGCATCACCAACAGATCGACGGGAGACTCTTCAAGGATGCGTTTGTATTCCTCCAAATTGCTTCCGAATCCTACCTGGGCTTTGATTTCGATCTCCGTGTGGCGCTCCGATAAAACTGTCCGGCAGGATTCGATGTAGTCCTGGGGGCCTTTGAGGAGCTGATTCGCCAGGAGTTCGCGGGCTTCGTCTGTATCGATTTGCTGGATCTTGGAAATCGCGTCCATGTAGCGATCGAAAACCGTCTGATCTTCAACGTGCGAAAGCGTCAGCGTTCCGCCTTCCCCTGTGAAGTATGTTGCCGCGGAAACCAATCGAGAATCGTTCGCCAAATGATCCGTCATCGCGAGAACGCGCTTGCATGACTCCAGCGAATGATCCGAAGCGTATCCAGCATCGGGATGCGGGACGACCAGCACCGGCGAGCTTGTCAGCTGTAGAAGCACATCCAGAAATTCGCCCAAGCTATGCGGATATTTCCACGCCTGGCTCTTCAAATTGCGATAGGCCACGATCAAGTCGGGCTTCTCCTGCTCAACTCGCTCGAGAAGTTCGATGGTGGTGCTGTAGTCTTCGCCTGAAAGCGTCGACCAGTTCGAAACGCTAGCGCCGGTCGCTGACTCGACGAAGGTCTTCGCCGACTCGGAAAGTTGGTCTGCTTCATAGCCCGACAGATCGGTCACTACAAGGACGCGCTTAATCTCGAGTGGCTCGTACTCGAAGGGATCCTTCAAGGCCGCGCGAAACACGCTTTCGAATTGGTCGACTTTAGACATGAGCTGGAATGGTGGACATTAATGATAAAAGGACTTCCGATTTTGGTAGGGAGGACTGGCTCAGTCCTCCGTCAATTTGATTTGGAGGACCGAGCCGGTCCTCCCTACCAGGTGTGTACATGGCCGGCGGGGCAGTTGGTGCAGGATTCTTGTTGGGGAATGGAGATGCCGATGCTTTGGTCTCCGGTTTGCCAGAAGAATTTTGGTTGTTCGATGGGTTCGGTTCCGTGCTCGGTCATGGTGGCGGCATCGAAGAGGTGGCCGTTTGCCATCACATATTGAATACGTTCGGTGTCGCGAATTTCCTTTGTGGGGTCGAAGCCTTTCTCGATAACGATGAGGTCGGCGAGTTTGCCAGTTTCGAGGGAGCCGATGTCGCCGTCGAGGCCGAGGTATTTCGCGCCGTTGAGCGTGCCGCAGACGAGGGCTTCTTCGGGCGTCATGCCGCCTTGGACGAAGCTCCAGATTTCCCAGTGGGTGCAGATTCCGTTGAGCTGGCCGTGCCCTCCGGCTTGGACGAGTCCGCCTTGGGCGAAACTGTCGTGGGCGATGGTGGCGACGTTCTTGTGATTGTAGTCGTCCTCGTGGGCCTTAACGGGTCGGCGGGAACGTGGCTGGAGGATGTGAGGGGGGATGAAAGCGTTGAGTCGAGGGTGAGCCCAGAGGTCGTCTTTGGCGTACCAGTAGTTTTCGCCCCACAGTCCTCCGTAGGCGACGGATAGCGTGGGTGTGTAGCCGACTCCGGTGTCGCGCCAGAGGTCGAGCACGTCGTCGTAAATGTATTGCACGGAGAGGGTGTGCTCGATGCCGGTATGGCCGTCGACAATCATGGTGAGGTTGTGCATGAAAGTAGAACCGCCTTCGGGTACGACCATCATTTCCTGTTCGCGAGCGGCGGCGATGATCTGCTGGCGCTGGTCGCGGCGGGGCTGGTTGTAGCTTTTGACGCTGATGGCGCCGACGGCTTTCATGCGTTTGAGGTGGAAGGTGGCGTCTTCGAGCTTTTTGACCTCGGCCTTGTAACTGCCGGTCGCTCCGTAAAGAATGGTGCCGGTAGAAAATATTCGGGGGGCAGTGAGTTCGCCGGCTTTGATCAGTTCGCTCGAGGCGAAAATGGTTTCCGTGTCGCTGGATGGGTTGTGGATGGTTGTGACTCCGAAAGCGAGGCGCGCTTTGTCTACCCAATTGTTTTGCGGGATGATTCCGTGCGTAGCTTGCGAGCCGTGAGCATGCGTATCCACAAATCCAGGTAAGATCGTCTGGCCGGAAACATCGATCACTTCGGCGGAGGCGGGGATTCTTATTTTGGATCGTGGGCCGATTTTCTGGATACGGTTTCCGTTAATGAGAATGGTTCCGTTTTCGATGGTTCCTGCGTCGCCCATGGTTACGATGTTTCCGCCGACGAGGGCGATCGTTTGGTCGGGCTTTGCGTGGGGGGCTTTGAAGCCGATGGCTTGCTGGGAAATCGGGTCTTCGGGGATCGGATCGGAAGCTCCTTCGAGGAACGAGTAGGTGTTGCTCAGTTCGCGCGTGAAAAGATCAGGACCGAGTGACCAGTGGAGTCGCTGGCTGTCGCCGGAAAAGTGGATGGAGTTGCCGGCTTCTTCGCTTACCTGGGCGATGGGGAGCGTCTTTCCTTTCGGGCCGACGAGAACGGAGCGGCTTGTCTGGACGAAGGGAGCGAGGTAGACATTGAAGCGTTCGATGAAGGCGAGCCATTTGCCGTCGGGTGAAATCCGGTAGTCGGTGGCCCACTTGCTAGTGTAGTGGGTTTGCGGTTCCTTGCCGTCGAGGTCCACAGAGATGAAGGTGCGGTTGTCGGCATCCTTCTCGGATTTTCCATCTTGGTAGAAGAAGCGGTCGTTGGCGGCGCCGAACTGTGGAGAGCGTCCTTTTTTAAGAATGCGCTTGGCCTCGCCTCCGCGTGCGGGGACACGATAGATGCCTTGGTCACGGGACCAGAGCGAGGAGCGGATAAGTCCACCGCCGACTCGCTTATAGAGGATTGTTTCGCCATCGGGCGAGAAGACGGGCTCGATGAAATGTCCTGGATGATTAGTGACAGTCCAATGCTCTTGGCTTGGCCCTGAATCGAGAGAGGCCACTCGGACGCTTCCGAGTTCAGTGTCGTTCCATGTCGTGTAGACGACATGGCGCCCATCACGAGAGAGGCTCGGATACATCTCGAAATGATCGTTCTGCGGCGTCAGGCGTCGCGGTTCGCCGTCTGGGAGATCGCGAACGTAGAGGTGGCCGAGAGCTTGGTAGACGACTTGCGATCCGTCAGGCGAGACTTGGGCCCAGCGGAGTATCTTGACGTCGAACTCGTCGGGTGCGACTTCGACCGGAAAACGCAAGGCGGGCGTGATGCGGCGCTCGTCTTGGATGTGAAAGGGGATCGTCGTTTCCGAGCCGTCGGCAATGTCGATTTTGAGGATTTTTCCGCGAGCCCAGAGAACGATGTATTTGTTATCTGGAGTCCAGGCGAAGGTAGGATAAACGCCGTGGATGGCCCAAGTCTCCTGCATGTCGCGCTCGAGGGTGTCGGTGACCAATCGGATAGCGCCGGTCTCGATGTCGAGGAGATGCAAACCGGTTTCTCCATCGATGCGGCGGACGAAGGCGAGCGTTTTTCCGTCGGGCGATGGCGTCGGGCGACAGGCGCCGCCGGGACCGGTGATGTAGGATTCCGTTTCGTCGGTGGCGAGTTCGAGGCGTTTGATGGCGTAGATCTGCTTGTGAGGATCCTTGCTGTACTCGAAGGTGCTGCCTGGGCTGGCGTCTAGCGAGTAGTAGAGGTACTTGCCGTCGGGAGAGAAGACGGGCTCGTTGACGTCTTTTTGCTCGTTGGGCTTCTTGGTCAGTTGGATGCCGCCTTGAGCGTTGGCTTCGACGCCGCCTCGGTGGTACATCCACATTTCGCCAGAGCCAAGGGAGCGGCGGCTGGTGAAGTGCTTACGGGCAACAATGTAGTTGCCATCTGGGGACCAGGCGGGGCCATTGAGAAGTTCGTAGGATTCGTCGCTGATCTGCTTGAGCTGCTCGCCATCGCGCTGGATGGTCCAGATATTGTCGCCGGCAAGTTTTCCTTTTCCGGCTCGGTCGCTGGTGAAGGCAATAGTTTTGCCGTCCGGACTGAATCTCGGCTGCATGTCCCAGGCGACGCCTTGGGTCAGCTTCTCGGGCGATGCTCCGTTTTCGCCATTTGCGCCAGTGATGGGCATCAGATAAATGTCGCCCAGGAAATCGAATACGATTTCGCTACCGTCTGGACTGACGTCGAGGCTGATCCAAGTGCCTTCGGTCGCGTCGATCGGCTGATTAATGATCGGTCCCGGCGGATTCTCGATGTCCCAGGCTGGCGCATCGTCTTTTTCGGGAGCGTCATCTTCTTCATCGTCCGCGGCTGTGGCGCATGCGGCGAAGAAAATGGACAAAGCGAAAGCAACGAGAGCAAAACGACGCGGGCTGCAGGGGATAGAGAGGCAGAAGAGATCGAAGGGTGTCATAATTTGATTGAGTGACTGGACTGCCACGCGCAATCGATTTGTCGAGCAGTCCTGATAAATGGATCTGTCGAAGAGTTCCCGATGGATCAATTCTAAAGCGTCTGGGTTTGCGGAGAAGGGCCGAGAATCGAAAATCGTGGGTAGGGACGGACTGCCAGGCCATCCGGACGATTTTGTTGGAGCAAGCCGTTCGGCCCGCCTGGCAGTCGAGCCCTACCTTCGCAGAGCGCTTGTTCGGTTTGCTTATGCGGCTGCTTAGGGATAAGCAGCCCTACCTTTCGAGCGTTATTGTGCGACTTCGTAGACTTCGACGAGGGCGACGCCAGTGACACCATTTTTCCCGGAGGCGATCGCGGTGTAGCCTCCTGGCGGAAGGGTTACGAGGATGGCGGAGTCCTTGGAGTTTTCGTCAAAGGGAGCGGCTCCTACATCTATGATCGCTTGACGGATAGCTGCGGGCTCAGACTGAAGGTTCCAGTCGTCGTTTTGAGTGATTAGATTAGGGCCATCGTATACGCTGATAATTGGGTCGGGGTGAGCGGTCGTAAGTCCAAATTTCGATAGAGATGGCCCTCCGGCCCGGATGAGAAATGTTTTGGCTTTCTGACCAGCGAATACGAAACCGGGGATTAGTACTTCCTCTCCGTTTCCAATGAATCCTCGAGTCGAAACGTTGACGAGATTGCCTTTCGCGTTCGCATCGAGAACGAGCGTGGCTATGGCGCTGAGCGTTGAGCCTGAGGCATTGGTCAAGCGTGCTTGGTAGTTTCCGGCATCGCTGTTGGTAGTGCTTTCGATGACTAGGGAATCCTCTTGCGCCGCTGCAATTTCGACGCCGTCTTTCAGCCATTGAATAGAAGTGTAGCCTTCGCCTTTGACGAAAAACTGGACTCGATCGAGTGGATACACGACCGCATTTTTAGGCTGATAGGTTACAGTAGGCAGGTCAGCGCCGACGACGTCCTCGATTGCTATGGCTAGCGAGTGTTGCATGCCGTCGGTTATTCCTGCGAGGTTCGGCTGATCGTAGGTGCGTAGGGAAAGATTGAATACGCCCGGTTGGGTTGGCGTCCCTGTGATTTCACCGGAAACCGCATTTAAGGTATTGCCTTGTGGGAGCTCGCCATTGGGGCCTCGAAGGTTGAGGCCGGGAGGGAGAGCTCCGGTGATTTCCCATGACGCGGCTGTCATGCCAGAGATGGAGAATGTCTGTAGGAAGGAAGCTCCTGCTTGACCGATTACGTTGGAAGACGGAGACGCGGAAAATATTGTTACGGGCGGAGGTGTTTCGCCATCCACTGTAATCGAGATTGGGTAGCGCTGTTTATTTGTGTCACCATTCAGGTTTAATTTCTCGAATGGCTGAACGGTTATGTCGTAGGTCCCGGGCGTGGTTGGCACGCCTGCGATGGATCCGACTTTCACGTTCAATGTAGTGCCACTTAGTCCGGGGATGCTTAGTCCAGGAGGGAGGTTGCCGAGGACTTCCCACGAACCGACGGCACTCGGCGCTCCGGTGACCGCGAATGCGAGATTGAATGATTGGCCTACTGTCGCAGTAGTCGGCGAGGCGGGATTGGCCGTGAATGTCGTAGCTCCTGTGACGGCCTGTTGGACTCCTACTGTCGCGACTGCCCCGGTGGTAAATTGAACCATTCGAGACATGGGCGCTTTAATAGCGCGCTCAAGGATGGTTAGGATTCGCATCATGGGCGAGCGCTGTAAAACGACCACCAGAGTCATGAGCAACATCTGGTATTTTAGAAATCTGTATTGGAATTTGATTAGAACGTTATTCATTTTTTCTCCTCTAGTTATTATTGCGAATCAGGTTCCAATCTGAGTCTGTAAAAGGGTTCGAAAGCGCATTGGTCTCGTGGATTTTCTATTTGAACGAAATTTTTAACCACAGATTACACAGAGGTCACAGATGATTGGACTGAGCGTTGTGGTGTTGGTTGGGCAAGAGTCATATCCGTGTTTTCTGTGAAATCTGTGGTTAGGAATTTGTTGGAACAATTCTATTGTAATGAAAATCTAATTGCAGCCGCAACCTCCGCCGCCGACTCCTTCGCCTCCGGATGAGGCTTCTCTGGAAAACTGTATGTGAGAAGCCATGACGCTCGCGAGCGGGTCGCGGTCATCGCGCATGGAATAGTCAGATAGATTTCCTTTTTGCCATGGCTGAACGGTAGAGCATCCGCCGAGGATTAGTGTTAGGGCTGCGATTAGCGTTAGTGGTTTCCTCTTCATTCTTTTGCCTCCTTGAGAAGTTCTTCGATGTGAAAGGCGAGTTCCTCTCTTGATTTCGCTCCATGCCAGCCTTGGTGAACGAGGCGAATGACCCCGTTCTGGTCTATGAGAAAGCAGCTAGGAATGACGTCGATTCCTGCGGATTGAACGGCGCTTTTCTCGGAATCCAGCGCGACATCGAAGCTGGACTTCATACGGCTCAGGAATCGGTCCTTCGCTTTAAGATCGTCATCCAAGTTTATCGCCAGAATTTGAAATCCTTGATCCTTGTAATCCGAATACAGCGTTTCCATTTCGGGAAACGATGATTTGCAAGGAGCGCACCAGGAGGCCCAGAAATCCACCAAGGTTATCTTTCCTTGAATTCCGACTTCGCAATCTTGCAACTTAAGAGAGTCGAGCTCAGGTAGAGCATCGCCTGATTTCCATCCTGCTAAAAGCGGAGATAAATTCATGGCAATTAAAGCCAGGGAAAGTGCGGCAAGGCAATTTAATTTAGTTGATCTGTGCGTATTCATAGAATCCGGAAGTTGTTAGAAGTTTGTTGTTATACGAAATTGTTCCTTCGGAGGCGTAGGAACTTTCGATGGATTCGAGTCCCTCTTCGAGACCGAGGATGCATGCGGTTGTGGATAATCTTCCTGCTTCGATGCAGGTGTTGGCGATGACAGTGGCAGTTAAAGTGGATCGTGCGATTGGTCGACCTGATCGAGGGTCGATGATGTGGCCGTATGTTTTCCCTTCGTGCTCGAAATTGCGTATGTAGTTTCCGGAAGTGGCGACCGCTTTGCTGTGGAGATGAAGGGTGCCATTGGATTGGTGGGGATTGGCTGGATCGGCGATGCCAACATTCCAGAAATCTAGTCTTGGCGGCGGCTCTCCGAGTCGAATGTCGCGACCGAAATCGATGAGGAACGATTCGATCCCGAGTTGCACAGCAATCTCAGAAACGCGATCGACGGCGAACTCTTTCCCGAATCCGCCGATGTCCAACTTCATGCCAGTAATTGGAAGGTAGATTCCGTTCGAAGAGCGTTCCACCTTGCCCCAGCCTACGAGGTCGAGGGCTTCGGCAATTTCATTGTCATCGGGTATTCTGTAAGGAGGAGAACCCAGGTTCCAAAGCTCCATTACGGGCAAAGCAGTAGCATCTAGAAGTCCGCCAGAGGCGAAGAAGAGCTCGCCACAAAGATCGAATATGTGGCTCGCTTCGAGATCGATCTCCATTTCGCAAATACCAGCCAATCGATTGATGCCACTGATCATGCTGTCGTCGCGAAATCTCGAATACTTCGTCTCGAAATCTGCGACCCATTGTGTAGTTGCCAAAGAAAAGTCGGTCGCAGCCTGACGCGAATTGGAATGGAAGAGCGCTCGACAATTCGTACCCATGGCGGGGAAGCGAAGATTAAAAAGACGAGACGAATCGTCGAATGCCAATTGGGCTTCGATACGTTTTCCGATTCTATCTGTTATAGCGCTCGCCATGATATTCTAGAATTCAATATTAATTCCGAGAGTGAGCACATCGGCATCTGGGAAAGCTTCTGCTGGCGTGCGCCCATCCTTGCCGGACATGTCGTAGCGCTCGAAATTGGCATCAAGCGTTACGCGATTCGCGATTTGATACAGAGCCTTTAGGCCGTAAGTGAGTGTCTCCAATTTCGCGAGACGGTAGTCTGCAGAATAGTGGGGAGCTAGGCCGTTTGGATTGTCGGAAGCGATAAAGTTAGCTCCCGATAGATCGAGCGTGTAGAAGTCAGCGGCAGTTTGTCGGTAGAAGCGCAGCTTTGGAGAGAGTCGAAATTTCTCGCCGATCTTCTGGTGCCATTCGATGTCAATAGTGTGGCTATCCACGTTCCAGGAATCGGTGAAATAGCGGTATCCGATATCCATACTGGCTCTCAAAGAGTTGAAGTAGCGCTTAGTATTTAGATACAGGATATCTTTGCTACGATTGTCGGGTCGATTTTCTTGATAAGTGAGAGGAAGGAAAAGACCTGGAACGATCTCGGTGTTCTGGAGGATCGTTTTGTATGGATCGCTGAGAAATCCGTCGGACTCGCCGTGGCTCAGGTTAACTGTAAAAAGCGTATTCGGATCGATGACTTGAGTGAGTCCGACGAATAGATCCGTGCTGTCCTTCAGTTCAGTCATTGGCATGAACGCTGCGAAAACCTCGTTGTCAACATACGATACGCCAAGGCTGAGGCGCGTGTTGCGATTGTTGAATTCTTTAACCTGGGTTAGGGCGTAGCCGATGGAGAGAAAATCGCTTTCCTTGCTTCTCGAGTATTGGAAAACGGTGCTTCCAGTTCCATGCGTCCATTCGAAATCAGTTACGACAGATTCGCGCTCGTCGGACATTTCGCTGAGAGGGACCGAACCATCTTCGTCAGGCGATCCAGATGGAGTGGCACCGGTAATGGCGTCGTTAACCGCGTGGAATTTAATCCGGAAATTCTCCGTAACTGATTTGTCGATACCCAGGTATTTGGATATGACGCGGATCCTGTTATTGTCCTCGCTGTAGTCCTGCCACTTGACGGATACGTGATCTTCGGCGGAGGCTCGTTTGAATAGGAGTAAAGCAATCGTCACAGCCAGAAAGTTTTCCCTGAGGGCGAGGAGGCATAGCGACCGCCTTTGCGGGCGGCCGCAGGATGAGCCTTTCCATGGCTGAAATGATTTTTCGAGGAGCTTCATGTGTGATTTTGGTAGGCTGTTGCGTGATGGGGACACAATTCGCCTGGTGCCGATTCGGATCGGCTTTTTGAAAACGTTGGATTACCGGATTTCGAGTCTAGCCGGTTTTCAGAATTCCTGCGTCGCGCTTATCGATTACTCCGTCTTTGTATTCAGTGACGATGTAGGAGCTGTTGTCGAAATTCAGACTGTATTCATCCCATCGATCTGGCGCGAACGTGATGACCAGGCTCGCTTCTGTAACGTTTGCCACGTTGTAGGCGTATGTGAATGCATCGATATCGGTGGATTCCGGAAGATCAACTTCGTTTCCGGTTGTCTCGGTGATGAAGTCCAAGCGGTCCGATGGGCTGTCGTCGTCGAGTACCCAAGAAAGCCCTACAATAGATGGGGGAGCAGTTCCGAGGTTGATGAGGTCGCCTCCGGTTTGCGAGCCACCTCCTTCGGGAGGAGTGGGTATGGTACCGGAAAAGTAGACGACTCCATCTCGCCTGATTTCTATAGGCAGGCTGAAAACTTCGAAGTCCAGGAGGCGTTCGTCTTCGTCGTCTGGATTGGTTTCGAATTCGACTTCTCCTTCCGCCTCGTTTCCTTCGCCTTCGGCGGTGAGGATTCCTCGCGATACTCCATCGATCACGATGTCGTAGTCGCCAGCGGGAACGTCTTTAATGTCGATCTCGAATTCGGTTTCGCCTGTGCCGAAGTTCTGGATTTTAACTCTTCCTTCGCTCTCGGAATTCGCGCCGGGGCCTGCGGCGAGATCCACTTCGACTTCTTCTTCGTCGTCTTCCGGGTGGTGGTCGAGATCGTCGTCGTCGTACTCGCCGTCGTTGTCGTCGTCGGAGTCCTCGGAATCATTTAGGCTGTCCCCATCGGAATTATCTTCGTTAGGATCGTCATTTGAAAGACCGTCGCCATCGGTATCGTCGTCTAGATCGCCGGAGTTCAAACGGTCGTCGCCGTCAATGTCTTCGTCGATGTCGTCGCTGAGTCCATCGCCGTCGATGTCGTGTTCGTTTTCGTCGTCGTCATCATCGAAGCCGTCTCCGTCGATATCGTCTTCTTTATCGTCGTCGTCATTGCGACCGTCTCCGTCGATGTCTAGCTCGGTCGGCAGATCGTCGTCTCGACCGTCTCCGTCGATGTCCTTTTCGAAATCGTCGTCGTCCTCGAGGCCGTCTCCGTCGATGTCGATTTCGCCAAGCGAGTCGTCGCGTTGATCGTCGCCGTCGATGTCGTCTTCGGCGGGGTTGTCGTTATTCAGATGATCACCGATGTACTTGCCTTTGTATGGGCCAGTAAGGGCGATGCCTCCGTCGACATTCGGATCGACCGCGTTTGGCAGGCCGTCGTTGTCGATGTCGGTGTCGACGATATTTGGGATGCCGTCTCCATCGAGATCAGGGGCATCGGGGCCATCTTCTCCGAACAATGGAATTAGAGATCCAGAAAACACAGCCAATGGAAAGGCAACTCGTTTGAGTAGGTGGCTTTGCGTTTTCATAATTAAGTTATCTTTACGGTTTTGGATTGTCCTTAAAGGTATCGTTCGTTTTGGCTGAGAACACAAATCCGGAAGCGTAACAAGATGGTTGGTTTTCGTAGTGGGCGGCGACTGTGTTTCCATGGAAATTTAAGGTTACGGAGTGATACGAAGTCTGAGGAATCGCTTTTCTCCAGATGATGGGATTTTCGTGTCGTGAATGCGGATCATCTCGATGTTGGCATTCGTTTCTAGGATTTGGGAGACGGCCGCGCCGGAAAAGACGGTGCCACCCAAGCTCTGGGCGATTGTGGTCCACGGCCCGGCAGGCGAGGCGGAAGCCTCGACGAAGATGTCGATATCGTTTCGCGACCGATCCCGAGAAAACTGGAGCGCCTGCCTGCTTCCATTCAGCTCGGCAATCGAAAGCGAAAGGACGGCCTGCCGGTTGTCCGGTTTCTGGGGGAGTTTACCGAAGAGGTACTCTTCTAGATTGCTCAAGCCATCCTTGTCAGGATCGCCGCTATCGAGCGCGTTTGCGTCGCCGAGAAACTCCTGCTTCCAATCACCCAAGGACGAAGATAACCGAATGCGAAACACGACGCCGCCACCTTGCGAACCTCCTCCGGGTGTGACGCCGTAGAGCTGGCCATCGCTTCCGATTTCAAGTCCGCCGCGTAAAGGACGATCCGCTCCGAGATCCAGAAAAGGGATACCCGGTTGGGGACCGTCGGCGCCAGTAAAAGCGACTAGGCAATCGAGATTCTGCGATTCGGGATCAAATCGGTAGACGGCGCCGAAGCCGTTTCCACCGGCGGTGGCGAACCCGTAGAAATTTCCGTCGGCAGCCGCGAGCAATGGGCCGTCTGGCTGGCTACCGGTCGTTGCCGCGTCAAAGGAAGCGGCGGTCGACCATAGCTGAGTTGCACTATCGAATTCGATAACGGCTCCGTCGCCGGAGGTGCCGCTCGCCAATGTGGTGGCATAGTATTTGCCATTGGCAGCGAGCGCGAGGCCGCTGCTTGGGTTGTGAGCGCTTGTATCCGAAAACTCGATCACGGAGCTCATCGCTCCGAGCGAATCGATCTTGAAGAGCGTACCGGAATTGTCGGACGAGACATTCGGGATGAACTCGCTAAATCGCGTGAGCCCGTAGATTTGCCCATCACCGGTTTGAACTAATGGAGCAATTGGCCGTGCGCCTTTTTTGGTGCCGGTAGCGCCAGAGAAGGAGAACGCTCGGCTCAAAACTCCTGCGCCGTCGATTTTGAAAATGACTCCCTTGTTGGCGAATCCTCCTTTGCGCGAAACGCCAAAGAAGTTCCCGTTTGCGGCTTTCAGTAGTGGGCCGCTACTTGCCTCGCCGGCTGTGGAAGTCAGAGGAGCGAGCAAGCTTTTGTCGGCATTTGAATTGAACTTGAAAACGCCACCACGACCTGAAGAGGAGCCCTCTGTCGTGACGCCGATAAACTCGGTTCCCGTATCTAAGAGCGTTCCTAATGGACTGGCTCCGAGATCTCCGCCGAGTTCGATTTCAAGGGAAAGCGTTGCATTCGTATCGACGCTCACGATAGACCCGCTTCCGGTCGGACCGCCTTCCGCCATCGGAAAAATGAGGTTTCCGGAACGGTCCGAAATGGGCGCACCGGAAGGGCTCCATCCGAGCTCTGTGGTGAAGCTGGAGACGAGTCCATAGGTCGTGTTGTTCGAGGTCTTGAATACAACGCCGCGCTGTCCAGGGCCTCCGGCGGTGCTCGTTCCAAATAGTGTGCCGTCCGTGCCGGTCTCGAACCCGCCTCGTGGGCTGGCGCCTTGAGTGGTGCCCGAGTCGTTAGTGAAATTGGCGAGAACGCTATGGCTGCCGGCGGTCGTGAGCCGATAGATCGTTCCCCAGCCGCCAGCGCCTCCGACTACGGTCGTGCCGTAAAGATTGTTATCGAGCCCTTGGGCGAGCCGCCCCGAAGGCTGGGAGCCCGAGGCGTCGGCAAATGTATGCAGTAAATTGAATACAGGAGACGCGGCGGTCGTTAAGGTGAACGCGACTCCGGTTCCATTCGCGCCGCCGCGTTCGGTCGTTCCGTAGAGCGAACCATCGCTGTGAAGGAGAAGGCTGCCGCTGGGGAGCGAACCGGCTTGGGCTCCGCTCGTTCCGGTGAATGAGCGGGATAGCTCGAAGGCGCCCGCAGTGGTCAGCCGGAAAATGGTTCCCTGATTGGCGTCTCCTCCGGCTTGGGTCATGCCGTAAAGCTTGTCGTCATGAATCGCCAAAGCTCCCACGGGTATGCGACCGGGTGCCGGGGCGACGTCGTCGCTGAACTCGATTAGAGTCGTGATCGTTCCGCCTGGGGTGAGGGCGAACGCAGTACCAGCGGAATTCGCTCCGCCTGCTTGGGTCGTGCCGTACAGTGTGCCGTTGGGGTGCTGGACGAGAGCGTTGGGAACGGATCCTTTGGCGGCTCCGGTTTCGCCGGTGAAGTCGAGGAGCTTGGTGAAGGCGCCGGCAGGAGTTATCTTGAACGCGACGCCGAATCCCTGGGCGCCACCTTCGGAAGTTGTCCCGTATAGAGTGCCGTCCAATCCCTCCGCGAGACCCGCGATTGGCGCGGCTCCATTCTCGCCAGAAAAAGAGTGGAGAGTCTCGAGCGCGTTGTTCGTTCCGATAAGGAAGACAGTTCCCTGGTTGAAGGCTCCACCGGCCAGGGTGGTCCCGTAGAGATTGCCATCGCTGTGTTCGAGGATGGCGCCCATTGGCTGAGCTCCGGGTCGCTCCAGCTCGGAGATCAGCTCGTATTGAAACCCATTTTCACCCGCGGCGAAAAGCGCCGCAACGAGAGGCAGAAGGGCCGCGACGAGTCGTTTCGCGTTTCTGGAGAACCGTCTGAACATAGATTGGTTATCTGCCACACCGAATTCTCGGTGTAGCTACGTCGCGAAAGCGGCGTGGTCGAAATTTCGGGTCTTTCTTCGAATAGGATGCCATGAGTTGATTATTGGCGCAACGCCCGATGGAGCGCTATTTTGATTTGGTAACTAATTCGTTACGAACTCTTAATTGCGATGGAGAAAAAGCAGACGATACTACAATAAACTTCAATGGGAACAGACTTTCGCTGCGAGTGTTAATGGGAAGATCGAGATATCAGACAAAAAGTCTAGATGGAGTCATGCAAGAAGGGGCTGCGGCCTGACGGATCGATGATGCGGTTGACGAACGGATCTTGGCTCGCGAACGCGCTTCTGTTTGGGACGGGGGCGCTTTGCGGCGTCATCGGCTATCGAGTCATCCATTCTTCCGTCAACACCGAGCCGGAGCGTTCGGTCGCCGCTGCGCGGGAAGAGGCGTCCGACCGCTCGGAATTTTTGTCCCCAGGGGTCAACCGATCTGACCGGCCTTCGCGGACGGGGCGGGCCTCGCTCGAGGACGACCTGAAAGCGGCGTTTGCTACGGTAGATCCGGACGAACGGGCGAGCTTCTTTCGTCAGGCCGGAGCGGATGGAGCACGAAACGATTTAAAGGCGGCTCTCGAGATGGGCGTGTCGATAAAGCGCCTGCAGGATCGCGTGGATTTTCACCGCGGACTGTTCGGCGTCTGGTCGGAGGTAGATCCGGAATCGGCGCTCGCCCATGCGAAACGGAATTTCAATCCAGGTTTGATGCAATCCGAATTAATCGGCCTGGTGGTGAACAAGTGGGCTGCGGACGATCCGCAGGACGCGCGCGTTTGGACTGAGCAAAATCTTTCCGGTCCGCTGCGCGAGCAGGCTTTGACCGATCTCATGGTGGGTTGGACCCGGCGCAATCCAGATTTGGCCTCCAAATGGGTCATCGAATCGAGGTCTGCTACCCAACCGCTATTGAGCGCGGTGGGCACGACTTGGGCGGAGCAAGAGCCTAAAGAGGCGGCGGAGTGGGCGATGGACATTCCCTATGCGAGCTCGCGCAGAGCGGCGGCAGTTGCGGTTGCGGTTGAGTGGGCCCGCCAAGATCCTCAAGAGGCGGCGGAATTTTTCTCTGAAGTCGCTTCCGCATCGGAGCCGGAGGGGTTGGATTTGGCGACGGTGATCGCCGACGTGTGGGGGACATCCGATCCGGCGTCGACCGCGGAGTGGGTCGCGACTTTGCCCGATGGAGCGATTCGCGATCAGGCCGCTGGAACGCTGGCTACGGTTTGGGCCACGCGCGATATCGAAGCGGCGGTGCAGTGGGCCGCGACTATTGGTGACGATTCGATGCGCGGACAAGTGATCGCTCATTTGGGAACGACTTGGGGCGCCTTGGAGCCCGACCGGGCGATCGAATGGCTGGCCGAATTGCCGCTCGAGGAAGCGCAAGCGGGACTAAAAGGAGCGTTCAATTCCTGGGGTGCCGTCGACCGCGGCGGAATGCAGGATTGGGTGGAAAACGCAGAGCCGTCAGACGTCGTGGATCAGGCGCGTAGAAGTCTAGCCGACGTGGTGAGCCAAGACGATATTTTGTCAGCGATCGATTTGTCGATGGGAATTTCGGATACAACTGCACGCAACGACGCCGTAGCGCGCTACTACCGACACTGGCGAAAAATCGACGACGCCTCCGCCCAAGAATGGATCAACGAAGTCTGGAGAGAAGCGCCGAGCGACCTAAAAGACCGTCTAGCCCGCGAGCAAAAAGCGATCGTGATTCCACGAGAGTGAGGAGGTAGGGACTGACTGCCAGGCGGTCCGTGTGCGTTGGTTTTTCTTTGGCAATGCGGACCGCCTGGCAGTCGATCC
>JAJFLS010000589.1 GCA_021772595.1 Opitutales bacterium | reverse complement strand
TTAATAAGTCAGTTCGGCGAATCGTTGGAACGGGACGGCGCCCGTTCGCTACCCTAAAATCCCCTTCTAAAAGGTAGCCTTCGGGCGCCGCCCCAAATGTATTTCCATTTTTTAAACAGCCTTTTAGATGACGTGGTAGATTTCTCGGTTGAAATTTATGGGCTCAATTGCCGCGGCCGAGCTTGTAGCCGCAGCTGGACAAAAGCGATTCCTCAGGAAACCCTACGCGGGTACGATTAAATGTGTCCCTTCGTCCTCGTCTTGATCTGGTAGTTTGGAAAAGGACGAAGATGATGACGAAGACAAAGACGATGATGCCTAATTAGGTGACTGAAAAAATCGCGCCACCCTACGCCAGGACGTCCTTGATCACGTGCCCGTGGACGTCGGTGATGCGGCGGTCCAGGCCGTTGTGGTACCAGGAGAGCTGATTGTAATCCAACCCGAGGATGTGGAGCACCGTGGAATAGAACTCCCAAATCGTCGTGGGGTCGACCTCCGCGCGGCGGCCGAAATCGTCCGTGGCGCCGTAGCTCGTCCCGCCTTTCACGCCTCCGCCCATCATCCAAAGGGTGAAGCCGTCCGGGTTGTGGTCGCGTCCCACCGTGCCGTTCTGCCGGGTGGGCATGCGGCCGAACTCGGTGGTCCAGAGAACCAAAGTATCTTCCATCAAACCGCGCTGCTTGAGATCGGTCAGCAATGCGGCTGTAGGCTGATCGAATACGGGGATATGACGTTCGTAGTCGTCCTTGAGCGTTTTGTGAGCGTCCCAATTGAGCAATCCATCCACTCCGCTGGCACGCGAGGCGCAGTACAAGTTAACGTAGCGGACTCCCCGCTCAAGCAGGCGCCGCGCAAGGAGGCAATTGTTCGCGTAGGACGCTTTCAGAGCGTTTTGGGAATCGGTCCCATACAGTTTGTGGATGTGCTGCGGCTCGCTTTTGAAATCGCTCACTTCCGGCGCGGAGAGTTGCATTTTGGCCGCTAGCTCGTAGGCCCCCATGCGAGCTTGCAACTCGCTTTCTTCCGCGCGCTGCGACGCATGCCGTTCGTTCAGAAACGACAACAGCTCGCGCGTGTTTCGCTCCTCTTGGTTCGTGACCGTTTCGGGAATGTTCAGATTGCGGATCGGCTTGTGGGCGGCCATCGCGATCGCCTGATGCTTCGCCGGAAGAAAGCCATTGCTCCAGTTGGCCTTTCCATTGGGCGGCTCCCCGCGAATGTCGGGAATGGCCACATAGGTCGGAAGATTGTCGGCCATACTCCCCAAAGCGTAGCTGATCCAGGCACCGGCGCTAGGAAACCCTTCCGTGGGATGTCCTGTATTTACGAATACGCATCCCGGTCCGTGCGTATTGGTCTTGGACTGCATCCCGTGGAAAAAGGCTATGTCGTCCGCGTGCTGAGACATATGTGGAAGCATCGTCGAGAACATCTTCCCGCTTTCCCCGGCCGGCTTGAAGTCCCAGGGGCTCCGCATTAACGGACCGTTTTTGCCTTGGAATGAAACCATGTTCTCCTCGCCCGGCAACGGCGTGCCATCGAACTTCTCGAGCATCGGCTTGTGCTCCCACAAATCCATGTGAGAGGCAGCCCCCGGACAGAATATTTGCAAGACCCGTTTTGCCCTCGGCCGCAAATGAGTCATCCCGGCTCCCGGCTTCCAGGGTGCCCCGGCAGCAGCTTGGGCGATCGATGCGTCCGCACCGAGCAAGTGGCTCAACCCTACCCCCATGAGCCCGGTGGTCACATCGCCAAGAAAGCGGCGGCGGGAATAGTCATTCAGGTGATTGTTCATTCGATGCCCATTCGGTAAAATTCTAATCCAGATAAATCAGTTCGCTGGAATTGACGATCGCTCTGCAAAGCGCTCGCAATCCATTCTCTCTATATACTTTCAAAGCCGCAACGACTTCTTCCTCGGCAGGATCGCGTTGGTAGGCCAAGCGGAACACCTTTTCGATTTTGCTTTTATCATTGGCTTTGCTTTCCGTCTCCACCCGCGCGGCCATGCTTTCAGCCATGTCCATAGTGAAGCCGTGATTCATCATGGTAAGGGCCTGGAGAGGAGTCGTAGTCTGGGAGCGACGAGGCGTCGATAGCGTGCAATCGGCCTGATCGAATTCCGTCATCAGATCCACAACGGAAGCGCGCGCATTCTGATGATACACCGACCGGCGATAGGTTTCGGGGCTGTGCTCATCCAACGGCTCGTAAGTGGAGACATTGTCTCGCATGTAATGATACAAACGAAATCCGGGTCCGCCCATCTTTGTTTTCAAATTTCCGGACACCGTTAGAATCGTGTCTCGAATTTCCTCAGCTGAAAGCCTCCGAGGAGGAAATCGCCATAGCAATCGGCTATCCGCATCGGCCTCGCCTCCATCCGCCCGCCAGGCCGAGGATTGCCGATAAGCGTTCGAAGTCATTATCAGTTTATGCATCGGCTTCAATTGCCAGCTATTGGCCTTTAGCTCCGAAGCGAGGAAATCGAGCAATTCTGGGTGCGACGGGCGACCTCCCATATATCCAAAATCATTCGGCGTATTGACGATTCCAGTACCGAAGTGGTAATGCCAAATACGATTGGCCAGTACTCGCGGCGTCAGTGGATTGTCCGGACGTGTAATCCAGCGAGCGAATTCGAATCGGCGATTCGATTCGGGCGAATCAGTCGGCAGCTCGTAACCGGGCATGACTTCGCTCAAGGTTGAAAGGCTCGCAGGATTCACCGGTTCGCCCAGTCTCTGCGGACTTCCTCCCACAAACACGTGAAAAGGCCCTTCCGCGTCTTTCTCGTCTCGCCTCCCCATCCATGCAGTACGCAATGAGGGCAACTTCGCAATCTCACGTTTAACCGAAGCCAGTTCTTTTCCCAATCCGGTTTTCTCCGATCGCTCTTCTTCGCTCGCTCCTAGGCGGAGCAAACGATAATCCAGATGGGAAAGGCTCTCGTCTTTTTTTTGCGATGCTGGATTAGGGAACTTCTTGCTAACCGGCTTCCGGTCTCGACCGTGAGCTACCTCCTTCCAGTTTTTGCCATCGAGTGAAACCTCTACTCTGTATTCAGCGATAAATGCGAATTTGAAAAGCTCCGGGGCTTGCTCGCCTTGGGCACTGGAAAAGAATACGCGATTCACTTCGGTCGGCTTCTTTAGCTCAACAACCAAGCGATCCGACGCGGCTATAAAACGCCCCCCTATCTTTCCATCATTGGTATGCTGCGTGCCATACGCGTTGGGGAAATCTTCAATCTCCCTGGCCTTGCCGCGGGCCACGCCACCGTTGGAGGACAACGCCACGTTTCGCGGCTCGGGTTCCGCTGACCACACCTCGAATTCATCAACGCGAAATCCCGTATTCGACTCCGGATTCAGATCCTGAGCTTCGCAAACCAAGCGAACGAATTTCGCTCGGACTGGCTCAAACGTATCCCCAATCCCGGTACGGTCGACAGCCGGACGCGGCCATCGCGATTCAAATTGAGAAAGGGCTTCACGGGAACGATCGAGAATCGTCGTGTCCAGATTTCCGATTTGCTTTTCGAGCAACGCCCTCGCTTCGTTCAAAGGCTTCAACTGGACCGCCCGCGCTCGCTTCTCGGAAGGCTTCGCCCATGCAACGGAGCCATGCCTCACTCCCGAAAAAGTGGAAGAAAACCGGTAGTAGTCCGCTTGGCTGATCGGGTCGAACTTGTGGTCATGACAGCGAGCGCAACTTACCGTCATCCCCAGAAATGCCCCGCTCGAGGCGTTGATAATTTCGTCCAAAGTATTGGCCCGGATTTGGGCGGCTTGCGCTGTATCCTGATTATTGACACTGTCGTAGGGACCCGCGACCAGAAAAGCGCTGCCGATTTCGACATTGGGATCTCCCGCTCCAATCACATCGCCCGCCAAATGCTCACGAATAAATACATCGAAAGGCTTGTCCTCGTTGATCGATCGAATCACGTAGTCCCGAAATGGCCACAAGTCCTGGATAACCCAGTTTTGCTCGAAGCCCACGCTCTCGCCAAAGCGAACCACATCGAGCCAGTGCCGTCCCCAGCGTTCCCCGTATTGAGACGAAGCAAGCAATCGGTCGACGAGCTTCTCATAGGCCAAGGGGTCGTCGTCGTCGACAAACGCCTGGACCTCCTGAGAACTGGGCGGCAGACCGATCAAATCATAAGTCGCCCTGCGAATCAACGCGCGTCGATCGGCCTTCGGATTCATGGCCAATCCGTTCTCATCTAGCTTCGCTTCGACGAACGCGTCGATCGAATCGAGCGCGGGTTCCTGAATCGGTTGATAGGCCCACCACGACTTGTCAGACTTCGAAGGCTCCTTGAGAACCAAACCCTCCGGCCACGCGGCGCCCGTATCGATCCATTCCCAAAAAAGGCGGGCTTCTTCCTCCGTCAGAGGCTCGCCCTTCTCCGGCATATCCGGCGGCTCCCCTTCATCTATCGGAAGCGTGATCCAATGAAGCATGCTGTCTTCAGCGTTGCCCGGAACGAGGATCTCGTCTTCGTAGCTCAGAATGTCTTCCAAGGTGGCCAAGGAAAGGTCACCCTTGAAAATGTTCGGATTGTGGCACTCCAAGCACTTGGCCTCCAGAATAGGGCCCACGTCTCGCTCGAAATCGACTCCCGAGACGAGAACCGAGAATTGCGAACCAATGACGAACGCACCAAATGAAAGCAGCAGCAAGAATCGAGGCATTAGAAAGGGGTGTCGTTAATGTGATCAGTTTCCCCAAAACCAGGGGAAACGACTATTTTTCGCAAGCCAACTCAGGTCAAGGGGATTAGAGGTGACCCCTGCTTAAACACAACGCAGAGCGTGCCCCCTTCCGATCGTATCGCCAAAAAACTACACCTACGGCTGCACCCGCAAGGTGAGCCAAGGGCACGTTCACAACGCCGTCCCCAAGATTGCTTACAAACAAGGCGTTCCCCAATACGATTTCGAACAACGCCTTCGAAAACAAGAGAACCAGCGCCGCTCCCCACATCCAACTTTCGTTCGAGCGACCTTTCAACCGACAATCCTGAAACATCACGACAAACCAATAGCCAGCTAAAGCCATATCGAGTCCCGACAATCCTCGGTAAAACTCTAGCTCCGCCTGAATAAAAATGACGGAAAGCGAAACAGCCAACGCCGATATCAGATTCAACCGGATCCATGCTTTGCGCGACCGCGCCTCAACCAACACCCCAAGGATTCCGAACATCGCTAAGTCCCATATCAAATGATCAAAACTCCAATGCGTAAGATGCCCGGTGAGCAACTGCCAATACGCACCTTGGAAAACCGCCCCACGATCCAGCTGCAACCCAGACGCGACGCCGACAGGAGAAACAAATACCAGGACAGCGACTACCCCAGTCAACAGAGTCAACCAGGGTAGCTTCATTGATGTGTTACTTTCTCCCTTTAACACGATCCGCACTTTCCGTTGTCACATCGCCATGAACGATATCGATCAATGGAATTAAATTGAACAGATTGATCCCGAAGTAGCCGCGACGTTCTCTCTCTTCGCGTCTCTGATCCATGGATACTCCATTTTGAATTGGAGCAGGCGAAACTCTGCAAGGCAACGATCGTACCGTAGAACGCTCCTTCGCCACCCGTGGCTCATTTGGCAGATTCCAAAATCGCTCAATTGACTCATCGATCGAAGTATGCCCTGAGAGCGGTGGATTCGTCAAAGCTCTGTCCGTCCACATTACTCGGCTCATTCTTGTTTGAGCTCCTGCGGAAACGATGCCGATAGAAAATGCTAATGCCGTTAAACCAATTTTTATATAGTTCATCTTTTTCATATTTATACGGATTGAAGACTATGACTGCTTTCCAAAAAAGCGTTTCCCGATGAGCAACAACACTAGGCCGATAATAGCGAAGGGGTGAATCGCTCCACCGCCCCCACCGCCCGACGAGGGGATTCGGGGAGCCGGCTTTTGAAACATCGGCTTATTCTGATCAACCCGGCGACTGACTGCAGGCGCCTTGTTGCGCTCGGATTGAGCCTTGTATTCTCGGGCGACACGATCCTTGTTGCGACGATCGACTCCGTGACGCGCAAACGCCTCGTCCGAAAGCACGATCATCGAGGTATAGTCGGTCACCAATTGATACTGCAGCGCCAAGTCGGTAATTGCCGTATCGGATTCAGCGGGCGAAGACAGTCCAACCGAACTCTCCCACTCAATCGTCTCAATCGCATCCATTGCCCAAAGACGTTCCAACTCAGGATTAAGCGTATCGATCTCCGGAAAATCAAACTCGGTTATATACTCCTTGTCCTCGCCAGTCATGAGAGCTTTCAAACGCAGTTCGGCCTTTCCTCCCTTTGCATATCGACCAAAGAGAACGAGCTGTTGCCCCCGATATACTTTCCGGTAATTCATTGGCGACACGTCAAACGTCTTAACACCACTGACACTCAACTGCACGTCGTGCATAGATTCGTAGAGAACCTTGCTCTTGGCTAAAAGTACCTGCCCGATAATATCATCGCTGTTAGAAACGCTTTTATAGAATCCTCCACTGGAATCGCAGATCGTTTTCATCAATGGCCAGTTCGCGCTGTTTCCCAACAGAAAACCAAACACTCTGATGTCGTTACGCGACATCATTCCCGCGAAGGCCTTCGGACTCAATTCACCTGTATTTGTTACGCCATCGGTGACAAGGACGATACTGGTCGCGCGATCGTCGTCCATGTCACGCAAAGCTAAGTCCAGTCCAGAATAGAGATTTGTGCCTCCACCGGACTGGATTCTGTCCAAAGTCGAAAGAGCATAATTCACCTGCTCGGATGTCGCCGGCGTCCATTCACGAGTCAATTCGCGCGCTTCATTGTTAAACAGCACAATCCGAAAGCGGTCCTCAGGCCGGAAGCTCCCTATGGTTTGCTTCACTCCTTCGACCAAAGTGTGGAGCTTCCCTTGCATGCTTCCCGATACGTCGAGCACAAAGACATAATCAGAACCGCCGCTAAGCGGCTGGAGGTCCACGCCAGGAGTAACCACCATCATAAATGTCCCCGTTTTTTCACTACTCTCGCGAAAAGGGATCACTTCTACGCGTCCCGGAAGATTATCTTCCAACATATAGTACAGAACGAAATCCTTCGATAGGTCACCTCCATTTGACTGAAAGGAATATACGAGATCGCCTTCCGCATCCGTCGATTGAGTTCCCTGAAATCCAGGAGTTCGAATTCCCCTCAAAGGCCAAGCGGATTTTATCTCGACTTCGATAGCGAACGTGCCAGTCACCTTCTCATTGCTCGTCCAGAATTGCGCAGCAACATCGTCGGTTCCCCCTTCTTCCAAGGGATATTTGTAGACGCCAATTCCGGTATCCAGTTTGAGCGGTTGATAGTAGACAACACGCATCCGAACTTCGCCCAAAGCAGGAACCGGATTCACCCAGAAATCGAATCTCTGATAACTGTCCTTCTGCGCGAGCCCAGCTTCGTTTCCATTAGCGGTTTCTTCCTCATAAATCTGCTCGGCCTTGGTCTTCTCTACCACCTCTCCCTGCAGTTCCTTCTCGCCTGCCCAGATCGTCATCTCCGAAAGGCTAGCATGCTCAGGCAAGGGAAACGAATAGAGCGCCTCGAGCTCCTGCTGGTTGGGATTGTAGAAGGTCTGGCTGATCTCTGTCCGAGCAAACCCATTGTTAAGCGTTACCTTAACTTGGTGGTCTAGGATTTCCAGAGACTGCAAGTCACTGCTTGTCGGTTTTAGCACGCCGGCTCCGTGTATCGGCAAGACGAAGAGCAGTCCGATTATGGTAAGCACTATCCCGAAACCTATTTTCCGGCCTTCGGGATACGCGGTTTTAGATGAATTTATTTGATTATTATTCGGATGATTTTTCATTTTTATTCAATGTTCGATCATCCTTTTGCAGGACCGATGCCAATTCTCATAACTCGATCTCTTATTGCTGTTGTTCAGTCACTTACATGATTTCCAATCATTTGACCTCACTGGATACGCTAATTGGATAGACATTTTTTGTTTCTCTACCTACATTTTTTGAATGCCCAAAATCCAAATCTTCAGCGAGAGAAACCGAAAGATCATCGAGCCGCTGATCGAAATAATCTTCACGAATCCATTTCTGGAGGAGCGATTAAAGTTGAATCAGAAAATCCTCGGGAGCGCTTACAACCACCTCAATAGCCCTCAAACGCCATTCGGCTTAGGAAGCAAATACTCAGATAATCAGATCGCGATCATCCAAACTTGTCGCGATCTCGTTAACCAAGCCCGAAAAAAGATCATCGCCCAATCAATCGCTCCCGAACACTCAGACTACTCGCATTACGAACACCTCAACTACTTCCTCGTCTATCACGATCTCGCCGAATCGATAGATCGCTTCATTCAGAAATGTATTGAAAAACCTGAAACAAATCACAAGTGGACTGATTTCACCGAGCTCAAGGCATACTACGATTTCTATCTGAAACCGGAGGGACGCGATCTTCAAACACTCTACAATCCTTCCGAACTGTGCGGATTCTTTTTTCAGATCCGCCGAGCGTTCCATCATACATTTACAAATCTAGCGGGATCATCAGAAGCCATGACGCAACTACGAGCCCGCGTCTGGGATTCCATATTCACACACGACATGCGGCGCTACATTCGTTCCCTGCATAATCGTATGAACGACATTTACACACTTATCACCGGTCCCTCTGGATCCGGAAAGGAAGTCATTGCTCGCTGCATCGGGCTCTCCAGATTCATTCCCTTCAATGAGCACGACCAAAAATTCGAGCGGAATTTCATGGAGGCCTTTTACCCGATTAATCTCTCCGCGCTTTCTTCAACACTCATCGAATCAGAGCTATTTGGACATCGCCGTGGAGCATTCACCGGAGCCCTCCAGGATAGAGCGGGATATTTCGAGTCTTCCGGGCGTTACGGTACCGTTTTACTAGACGAAATTGGCGATACTGATCCCAAGATTCAAGTGAAGCTCCTACGCGTTCTTCAATCGAAAGAATTCCAACGACTGGGCGACACCAAACCCATTAGCTTCCAAGGCAAAGTCATGGCCGCTACCAACATCGACCTCGTAAAGGCGATCGAACAGGGACGCTTCAGAGAGGACTTCTACTACCGGCTATGCGCTGACAAGATCGAATCCCCCGCCCTGAAAGAAATCCTTTCCGATAACTCGAACGAAATCGAAACCCTTGTCCTCTTTATCGCGCACCGAACCGCTGGTCCTGAAGAAGCCAATGAACTGGCAAAGGAGACACTTCAATTTATAGACGCTAAACTTCCACGTAACTACAGCTGGCCCGGAAATTTCAGGGAACTCGAACAATGCGTCCGTAACGTAATGGTCCACGGAGAATACCACCCTCACGCCAGTACCAAAGCAACCCAATCCGCCGTCGAACAAACGCAGCAGGCGTTCACAGAAGGAATTTACTCATTGAATAAGCTTATCGAAACGTACGTGTCTCAGGAATACAATCGTACACCCAATCTAGCTGAAGTCGGCATGCGCTTAAAAGTCGATCCCAGGACTATCAAGAAGTACCTGCAACAATAGATTCGTTGCCATCCTTCAGCTTTCGGCATGTCGCAGAGAGTGTCCAATAATTCGTCGAATCATGCCGTATGCTCGTTGTAGGGTCGGCGCTCTCGCCGTACCGCGATAGTAGAGCGTGATCTTCTTGCGCGGTACGGCGCAAGTGCCTACCCTACGATTTCGACTTATTAGACACTCTCTAAGACAAGCCGCGACGCACTCCCGCAGCCGGAACGACAATCGGAAGGTTCGATGACTTACGCCAGCAACTTAAGCGCGATGTAGGGTACCGCGCTGAAAACGACCATCGCGATCTTATAATTGGCCAGATACTGAAAATAAGCCCGGGCCAGATCGTCATCGCTCAATCCAAACATCTTCCCATGGATACGTTTGATTGGCTTGATAAAACACATCACCCCAATCGAAGCGATAAACAGAAAAACTGCATTGATGAACAAGCACCATCCGAAAAATGCTGTGAGCATTTCAATCGTCATAACAATATCCTCCTTCTATTTTAGATTAAATCCGAGAGCGAACTCGATTCAGCTAAAAGCGTAACGCTCAAGACGAAATCATCAATCGTAAAAGGAATCCGGTACGCGACTATTAGCGCTCTAAACACGACTCATTTCGATAGCTACTACACTCGAATGTTTTGTAAACCACGGAGAGCACAGAGTAAAGGAGTCGAAATGATTTATTGGACAGTCTCACTAGTGTCCAGTTAAGAGGCTTTTTGAGATTGGTAAGTTAATGGTTATCATAGAGAAGAAGAGATTTTTTGATGTTACGCATTTGAATTGGGTTTCATTGGACTCAGGCTTTATTGAGACTGACGATCATGAATGCT
>JAJFLS010000588.1 GCA_021772595.1 Opitutales bacterium | reverse complement strand
CCGGCGGCATCATCAACGCCGCCTTGAACCAAGGCGTGGCCGCACCGATCGACATCCAGATTTCCGCCGGAACGCTCGAAGCCTGTCGCGTTGGAGCCGAGCGAATCGAAGCCGCCATTCGCGACGTCAAAGGAGCCGCCGACGTGCAGATCGCCCAGATGTTGGACTACCCGCAACTCGACATTCAAGTCGATCGCACCAAGGCCGCATTGTATGGGATTTCCCAGGAAGACGTCGCCAAAAACGTGACCACCGCCCTGGGCTCCAGCACCGCCTACAAGTCGATGATTTGGGTCGATCCGAATTCGGGCACCGATTTTTTCATCGGCGTGCAATTCGCGGACAACGAAGCAGACTCGCTCGACGAGCTGCGCAACATCCCGATCTCATTCAAGACAAAGGACGGCCCGAGAGTCATGCCGCTCTCCAACATCGCCGACATTAGCCGCGTGAATATTCCCGGCGAAATTGCCCACAACAAAATCACACGCGTCAACGACGTCTATGTGAATGTCGAAGACAGGGACCTCGGCTCCGTAACGGCTGACATCGAGGAAATCATCGCCGACATGGAATTCCCCAACGGCACCTCCGTCGAGCTTCTCGGCCCCGTCACTACAATGAGAGAAGGCGCTTCGATGCTCGGCTTCGGTCTCCTCACCGCAACTGTATTGGTATTCCTGGTACTCATGGCGCAGTTCCGGTCCTTCACCGATCCGTTCATCATCATGCTCGCCGTTCCTCTCGGACTTGCTGGCGTGGTCCTGATCCTCTTTCTCACCGGAACCACTCTCAACATCCAGTCGCTCATGGGAACGCTCATGCTCATCGGCGTGGTCGTGAACAACTCCATCCTTCTCGTGGAATTCGCCAACGCGGAACGCGATCGCGGCAAAAGCCCTTTCGAAGCGGCCTTCGCCGCCGCCCGCGTGCGCCTGCGACCGATCTTGATGACAGCCGCCGTTCTCATCGCCTCGATGCTGCCTTTCTCGTTTCAGTTTACGCTTGGAAACGAGGCCATGATCCCGCTCGCCCGAGCCTTGATCGGAGGGATGCTCGTTTCGACCGTGCTCACGCTTTTCCTCGTGCCTTGCGTCTATACGCTGGTCAAAAAATCCGCCCCCGCAAACGACCTGCAAACAGCCAACGCCTAATCGCCATGACGCTTCTATCCAAAATTTTCCGTAGGAGCCTGCTTGCAGGCGATTCTTATTGTTCCTCTTCCATGAAAGAAAATCGCCTGCAAGCAGGCTCCTACATTCGAGACAGTTTTAAGTTGATGCGTACTCTCGTTGTGACGCTCTGCACCCTCGGCTCCTTGGCTAGCCTGCAAGCGGAGACCATGAAAATCGATCTGGCCACTGCACTGCGACTGGCCGACGAGCAAAACGCGACGCTGGCCATCCAAGTCGAAAAGTCCAAGCAAGCCGCCATCGAAGTCCAGCAAGCCTGGCTCCAATGGGTCCCGACCGCGCGCTTCGGAATTAGCTACGCCCATCAAGACGGACTACTTCAAGAAACCAACGGCAATCTCATCGATGTCGAACGCAACGGTCGATTCGAAGGCTTCGGAGCAGGCGGCATCGGCGCCGGACTCGCCCAGAAGCCGGGCATCTCCACTGAAGTCGATCTCGCCAAATCCGTCTTCGAGCCACTCGCCGCCCGCCAACGCAAAATCGCCGTCGACGCTAACGCTGAAGCCTCGCGTCTCAACGTCATGCTAGACGTTTCCGTCGCCTACTACGAGTTGGCTAAAGCCAATCGTGGACTGTCGCTCGCCGGAGAAGCCGCCCGAAACGCAGGCGATCTAGCGAAGGTCACCAACGACTTCGCTGAAAGCGGCGAAGCCCTTGTCGCCGATGCGGAACGCGTCGCCGTCGAATCCCTAATTCAACAGCAGAAGCTCGAATCGGCAAAAAGCCGTCTCGCCGGCGCCAGCGCTCAACTGGCCTCTCTGCTCCAGCTTGAAGGGGATATCCAACTACAGCCGGAAGAAGGCATGATCGCTCCACTATCTCTAACGGGCAGAGACCTCTCTCTCGACGAGCTCATAGCCCAGGCTCAGGAAAGCCGGCCAGAGCTCAGAAGCTTCATCGCTCTCCGCAAAGCCGCCGAGGCAAACAGCCGCCAAAACAGCATCGGCGTACTCCTGCCTAAAGTCGGCGCCAGCTACAGCGAAACCGACTTCGGAGGAGGCATCGGCTCCAACAACAACTTCGAAAGCGACCGCGACGAAACCACCGTCGCCGTATACTGGGAATTGGACAGGCTTGGCATTGGCTCCATGAATAAGAGCCGTATCCAGAAATCCAAGGTTCGCGAAGCAGTCGCTCTCGAACGGCAAGCTCAGACCGACATCGTCGCCCGCGTGACTCGAGCCTATTCTCAATGGAATTCCGCCGAGCGTCAGCTCGATCTCGCCAAGGACGCGGTCACTCGAGCCCGCCACGCTTACGAGCTTAGCCGCGATCGCATTTACGAAAACCAAGGCCTTCCGCTCGAAGCGCTTCAAGCCATGAAATCGCTCGCCGAAACCGAAGCCATGTATCTCGAAGCCGCCGCCGCCTATAATATTGCCCAACTCGACTTGATCGCCTCGACCGGCCAAGCACTGGAACTGTAAAGGTAGGGCGGCTTATCCCTAAGCCGCCGAGAACAGCGGCCCAAACACCCCAACCGTGGATACCACCCAGAACATCATCCAACGCCTCAAGCTCGAACCTCATCCCGAAGGCGGCTATTTCTGTCGTGCCTACCAATCCGATGCTGCCGCTCAAATCGGCCCCAACAGCGAAGAGCGCAAACTGTTCTCTTCCATCTACTATCTCCTGACGCGCGATTCGCCCGTCGGCCATCTCCACGTCAACCGCTCCGACATCCTGCACTACTTCCACGCAGGCGAAGCGATCACATACTATCTCGTTTCGCCAGATGGCGAGCTGCGAGTGAAAACGCTTGGACCTGACTTGGACCAAGGCCACCAATTCCAGCTACTCGTCCCTGGTGGCTGGTGGAAGGCTAGCGAATTGAGATCCGGAGACTACGGCCTCATTAGCGAAGCGGTTTCTCCCGGATTCGCAGCCGAAGACATGCGATTCGTCTCCAAATCGGAAATGATAAAGCGACATCCCGATCTAAGCGAAACTCTGGGATCTTATTGTCGCGATTAAAGTCTTTCCTTCGGGACGTCGCCCGGACCCTACCACTTGTTCTAATATTGCTGCGAACGTGGCAATATATGCAGATAAGCGTGCCAAATATAGGTATTTATATTTTGGATCTTGCCTATCGAAAGCGACCAAATAGATCTCGATAGCATTCGCGGCGATTAAGAAGCGTCGCCCACCTGATCCCAAACCCCAATACAATTTACGGTGAGATCATTCCCACCGATATCCTGCAAACTTGAACGGAACCTCCCAGCAAATGCCCGACGAGAAAAGAGAAATAACCCTGCGTTTTCTTGCCCAGCCAACTGACGTCAATTTCGGCGGGAATGTTCACGGCGGTTCCGCCATGAAGTGGCTGGATCAAGCCGGATACCTTTGCGCGACGGTTTGGAGCGGCCGTTACTGCGTAACTGCTTTCGTCGGGGATATCAATTTCCATAGCCCCATCCCTGTTGGCGATCTGGTTGAGGTTAACGCGAAAATCATTCACACCGGAAGGACGAGTATGCACATTGCTGTGACGCTAAACTCGTGCAATCCGAAACAATGCGAACTCTCAAAAGCAATACATTGCATAATGGTATTCGTCGCTGTGGATGAAAATGGAACGCCAGTCGAGGTTCCCTCGTGGGAACCAACTAATGAAACTGACATTAGCATGGAAGAATACGCGATCAGGATAATGGATTTGCGAAGAATTAATCAGAAGGAGCTGGAAGTATTGAAGAAGTAGAAATGCCGACCGCACTAAGAGAGTGTCTAATAATTCGAAAACCTGTAGGGGCTTCGCTTACGGAGACCGCAGAAGTAGCTCGAACTCTTCATACTCGGTCTCCGCAAGCGAAGCCCCTACAATCGGAACATCATTACAATCCAGACATTTTGGACACTCTCTAAAACAAGGGTCTTCCGCGAGTTGCGAAGTGATAATCCAACAATCAATATATTCGGCGATTCGTAATACAGATACTAGAAAGTGATTTTCTAAATTTTAGCGACAAAATCGATTATGAATTACGACGAAGAATCAATAAAGCTGCATGAAGAACTGGGTGGAAAATTGGAAATTAGATCCAAGTTCCCGATAAGGGATCGAAATGATCTATCCATCGCGTACACCCCAGGGGTCGCTCAAGTATGTAGAGAGATCAACGAAGACCCTAAGAGGGTATATGATTTAACGATAAAAAAGAATACTGTCGCCATCGTTTCCGACGGATCCGCAGTACTCGGACTAGGCAATATCGGCGCCAGCGCGGCCATTCCCGTAATGGAGGGGAAAGCGATATTATTTAAGGAGTATTCGGATATCGATGGGTTTCCTATTTGCGTTAACACTCAAGAACCCGACGAAATAATAAACTTGGTAAAAAACATCGCTCCGGTTTTCGGCGGAATCAACCTCGAGGATATTTCCGCGCCGCGCTGTTTCGAAATCGAGGCGGCGCTTCAGGATATTGGGATTCCTGTATTTCACGACGACCAGCACGGAACGGCGATCGTTCTTCTGGCGGCATTGATCAACGCCGCCAAGCTCGCGAATAAAAGCCTTCATGATCTTTCGATTGTCATAAACGGAGCAGGAGCGGCCGGCACGGCGATCGCCGAACTTCTACTATGCGTCGGCCACGACCCTTCCGTCTGCGAATCGGTCAAGGAAATCATCGTTTGCGATTCCAAGGGCGCAATATCGCGAACTCGCCAGGATATCGCAAACAATGTCACGAAGATGAAGATCGCCCAGATCACTAATCGACAGCATCGGGAAGGCTGCCTCGGCGACATTCTCCAAGGAGCCGACATCTTCATCGGCGTCAGCGTGGGCAACGTTCTAACGTCTGCGATGGTCGAGACGATGAACTCCGATCCGATTATCTTGGCGATGGCCAATCCCACGCCAGAAATCATGCCCGATGAAGCGAAGAAGGCCGGAGCATTCGTCGTCGGAACCGGTCGAAGCGATTTCCCGAATCAGGTGAACAACGTGCTCGCGTTCCCTGGCATATTCAGAGGCGCGCTAGACGCGCGGGCTACTACGATAACAAACAAGATGAAAATCGCTGCCGCCTACGCTCTAGCAAATCATATTGCCGATCCTACCCCAGAGAAGATACTTCCTTCCGTATTGGATAAAGGCGTCGCTCAAAACGTCGCTCAAGCGGTTAAGGATGCGTTTGAATAACGGCCATTGCGCCTGCCCGAGCAGAAGTTGCTCACCGCCAATTCGCGTAATATTACTATATGTTTCCAATACCTCCTAAGCGCTACCTAGGCATCGCAACAACCTATATAGCAAGTCAGCTTAGCATCAAGCGCAGTACTTGCTACGGCAATACTTAGTATCGCTCGAAATACGCATGAATACTTTGCCAAACAGATGCGATCCACCACCTCCAATCACGCCTGGAGCTTCGCATGTAACAGAACCTTAAAACCCCCTTTATCAGGGACTTGAATCACTGTATTAGTCTTGATCAATCGACTCATAATCCGATTATCAATATGACTATTTAATGTCGGATTCACTTCGTGAACTTTGCGGTGCGGATTCCCCCTCTTCACAAGCCGCAGTACCCCTAGCGACTAATGCACGATTCAGAGATAGACACAGAAAGCGCTTCCGAATTGCGACGCAAAGTCCAGCAATTGCAGGAGCGCGTCGCTGAGCTTGAGGGAGAATTGCACGAGAACGGCCATAATAGCGAAGAGCTGCAAGGCTCGTTGGCTATGCTTTGCGAAAACGACGGAAAACAGAATCCATTTTTCGAAGCGAATCCGCTAATGGTCGCATGCGTGGACTCAAACGAGAGATACCGGGCGATAAACTCGAATTACTCAGTGTTCTTCGGAATCTCGCAAAATGACGCGGTCGGCAAACACATACGGGAAGTCCTGGGCGAGAATGTCTACAGTCGATTGAAAGTTAAGATCGAAGCGGCTCTCAATAACTCGATGGTCGATTATGAGGAGCAGATCACTGACAAGGATGGCGCTATCCATTTCCTCCACGGATGGATCGTTCCCTATCACGCCCATAATAGTCCGCACGACGGGTTCGCAGTTTTCGTCGAGAACATCACTAAAGGCAAAAAACTGGAGCAGGAGCAGGATGACCTGCAGCAGCAGCTGGTCCAATCTCATCGGCTAGAAGCGATGGGCCATCTGGCAGGAGGCGTCGCGCACGATTTCAATAATTTGCTGAGCGTGATTCTCGGATACGCCGAAATGAGCCTAATGGAGCTCGAGCCGTGCGAAGAAATGTACAACCGGCTGAAGTACATCGTTAAGGTCGCGGAAAAATCCAAAGGCATCACCCGTCAGCTGCTCGCATTCACAAGAAGCCAGAATCAGGCCCCCCAAGTGCTAGACTTGAACGAGTCCGTGGAGAGCATGCTCAAGATGCTCTGCCGCCTGATCGGCGAGGACGTGGACCTGACCCTCAATCCCGGTTCGGCTCTTTGGCCCATCAAGATGGATCCCTCCAACCTTGATCAGATTCTAGTCAATTTGTGCATCAACGCCAAAGACGCCATCGCAGGCGTGGGCAAGATCACAATTGAAACGAAGAACCTAATCCTCGATGACACGCTCTGTGCCGAGTTCGGCGAATTCGAGCCCGGGGAATACGTCGTTCTGTCTGTAAGAGACAACGGCAGCGGCATGGACAACGAAACGCTGGGCAAGATTTTCGAGCCATTCTACACCACCAAGCCCAGCAACCAGGGCACCGGGATGGGACTTTCGATTATCCACAGCATCATCAAACAGCGCAACGGCTTCATAAAAACCCGAAGCGAAGTCGGAGTCGGAACCACCTTCGATATTTACATCCCGCGCAACCAGGGCGAGGTAGACGAACGAGGCATTGACAAGACGCCAAACCCGAACCCTCAGATGCATGACGAGACCGTGATGATCGTCGAGGATGAGGTCGATCTTCTCAAGTTGCTGAAGGCGATGCTTGAGAGAATGGGATACAACGTTCTGGAAGCAGCCTCCCCAAGCCAGGCCATGTCTTTGGTCAAGAACCACACGGGCAAGATACAGTTGCTGATCAGCGACGTCGTAATGCCTGAGATGAACGGCCGCGACTTGGCCAATCGAATGCAGGCGCTCCGCCCAGAACTCAAAGTCCTATTTATGTCTGGCTACCGATCCGACAGGGTCGCTCATTGCGGAGTCGCCGAACAAAACGAGAACTACATCGCGAAGCCATTCAACCTGGAGAACATGTCCAACAAGATACGCGAAGCTCTCAATAGCAATTAGAGGCGATCTCGAACCTAGAAAACCATTGGACAGCCTGCCGATGAAAACCGATATTCGAATATCGCCAACTTCATCGACAACAACAACCCCCGACTCTCGGGACGCGTCGCCTCAGTAAGCCGGAGCAGAGAACACAGATTCAGCAAAGACGTCTGCGAAAAGATCGTCCTTAAAAAAGGACTTGGCGTCGAAGGAGACGCTCATTGCGGATCAACCGTGAAACATCGGTCAAGAGTGGCCGCGGATCCCACTCAGCCGAATTTGCGACAAGTTCATCTCATCGCCCGTGAACTTCTCGCCGAGCTCGATAAAAAGGGCTTCGCAATATCGCCTGGCGACCTGGGAGAGAACATCCTCACCGAAGGCATCGATCTGCTATCCCTCCCCAGAAACGCCATTCTCCGCATCGGCGAATCAGCGGTAGTTGAAATATCAGGACTGCGAAATCCCTGTTGGCAGATCGATAATTTCAAGCCAGGCCTCTTGAACGCCGTGCTCGACAAAGACGACAACGGGGAACCCATTCGAAAAGCCGGAATCATGAGCGTAGTTCTTTCCGACGGAGCTGTTTCCTCTGGCGACACCATCGAAGTTGACCTGCCCCCTGAACCCCATCAAAAACTGGATCGAGTTTAAGGCCTAGCTTATCAGCTTACCCACATCAGGCAGCGTCTTCTCGCGCCGGCCGTTGACCATCCTCGCGAGAAAAGGATCCTTGGAGGGATCGCCCGCTTCGAATTCCTCGTCCTCTTCCTCCTCGTCAACATCGCCCTCGTCTTCGATCTCAACATCCTCGTCGATGAAAACGAATTCATCCGTCTCATCGAAGAGCCTGGAGATACGCCGCGCTTGGGGCTCCAAAACCAGCGAAGGATTCGACAATCTGCCCTTCTTTACGAACTCGAACAGGCAAGGGTAGTACTCCTTCAAGTAGCGATCCTTGAATTCGTCCACCCATTTATTCGGAACATCTTTGCGATTGCTGAGCAGTACAACATCCGAGAAATGGATACAGCAATCATACCAAAGCAGCAATTGCTTTTCCTTCTGAATGCGAGCGCAGTCCGCCACCGTTATTATTCGGCCAAGCTCGTAGTCCGCTCCCTTTAGCCAATCGAAAAACGCCTCAACGAAATCCGACGGATCCGCCAGCCCATCCGCCACCACAAAGACCGCCTCTCCAGTCGGCTCGATACCCAGGCCAGCCTCGATTCCACGCCATGCAAATTGACTCACTATACAATTCTCATGGCGAATCGGCAACGGCTCGCCCCAGCTTGCCGCATCGCCATCCGAAACGATAACCTCCGTCGGTTGCTCCGAGGGAATCCCGAAATCCACCAAGTCCGCCAGGACCTCGCGCCGCCCGCCGCCTCGCGAGCCCAATATGATATATGCATATCTCTCCACCATAGCCAATCGTGGATCGTATCTAGAAAGTGAATAAACGATTCTGCGCGTGCTGACGCATCCAGTGATCGAGAGCCACCAGATTCGCCATCGCCGCTACGATCGGAACCGCCCGCGGCAATACGCAAGGATCGTGGCGTCCGCGGGCCTTAAGCTCGGTCTCGTTCCCATCGACATCCACCGTCGCCTGCGATTGCATCAGCGTCGCCGTGGGCTTGAACGCCACGCGAAAATAGACTTCCTCGCCATTAGTGATGCCGCCTTGAACCCCGCCCGAACGATTCGTTTTGGTGCGTATTGCCCCTTCTCGATTCTCGAACGGATCGTTGTGCTGAGAACCTGTCAGGAGCGTACCCGAAAATCCGCTACCGATTTCAAATCCCTTTGTCGCAGGAAGCGAAAGCATGGCCTTCGCCAAATCCGCTTCGAACCGATCAAATACCGGCTCGCCCAGTCCTACGGGAAGATTGCGTATCCGGCATTCGATCACGCCGCCCACGGAGTCGCCCTCGCCGCGAACCTCCCGAATGCGCTCGATCATCTTTTCCGCCGTCTCGGCATGCGGACAGCGAACCGCGTTCGCTTCAATCAGCTCGGTTGAGATCGCCGCGTCATCCGGCATCTCGATATCTTGAACGCGTTTCACAAACGCGATCGTCTCCACGCCCGCGGAAAGGCCCAATATCTTTTTCGCGATCGCTCCGGCCGCGACGCGACCGATCGTTTCTCTGGCCGACGAACGACCGCCACCTTCCGGGTCGCGATGGCCGAATTTTGTCTGATACGTGTAGTCCGCATGAGAGGGGCGGAATTTCTCTTTCATCTCGGAGTAGGCTTCCGGGCGATGGTCCTTATTGAACACGAACATCGAAATTGGCGTTCCCGTTGTCCGGCCTTCGTAAACTCCCGACATGATCTGCACCTGATCGGCTTCCTTTCGGGGCGTCACGATATCGCTCTGCCCCGGACGCCGCCGATCGAGCTCCACCTGAATCTCCTCCGCGGTAATCGGCAAATTCGGCGGGCACCCGTCGACGACCACGCCGACAGCCCCCCCATGGCTTTCGCCCCAAGTGCTGATAGAAAATAGTTTGCCGAATGTATTTGGCATGGCGAAGACCCTACGAGCGCACGCGGCTGGATAAAGTAAAAAGTAAGAATTAGGAGATTAGAGGTAGGGAGG
>JAJFLS010000587.1 GCA_021772595.1 Opitutales bacterium | reverse complement strand
GGCGGCTTTCTATGTGGCGGGACGCCACGCGAGCATTAAAGACGGAATCGACGAGGCTCGCGATTTGCTTGTAGGCGGCGGCGTTCGCGCGAAAATCGATCAAGCTAAAGAATTCTACAAATCATAATGGCTCTCAAATATTTTGGAACCGACGGAATCCGCGGCGAGTATGGCGGATCGGATTTAAATGACGAAATCGCTTATCGCGCGGGCGCCGCCTTGGCGAAGCTGGTCAAGGATCACCACGAAACGGATACGCCCGTTCTAATCGCCGGCCGAGATACTCGGGCGTCGGGCGTTAAGCTGCTAGCGGCTCTGGCTGCGGGCTTCGGATCGGAGGGCGGTCGAGTCGAATCGATCGGCGTCGCTCCGACACCGGCGATTGCGAAAGTAGTGGCCCTGGGCGATGCGGTGGCAGGCTGCGCGATCACGGCGTCTCACAATCCGTGCTCGGACAACGGACTTAAGTTTTTCTGTAAGGACGGGCGCAAGCCTTCGGAATCGTTCGAAAAAGAGCTGGACGATGCTGTGGGGAAAGCGGTCGCGGCGCAACCCGGTAGCAACGGACAGGTCGACGTTAGCGAATCGGAAAAAGCCACGCAATATATAGGGTTGGTGCGCCGCTCGTTTCCGGCGGACCTGCTTGCGGGGAAGCGGATCGCTTTGGATTGCGCGAACGGTGCCTTGAGCGGTGTCGCGACGGATGTATTTCGAGCGCTGGGCGCCGAGGTGGATTCGGTGGGTTGCGATCCGGATGGAAGCAATATTAATGATGGCGTGGGCAGCGAGTATCCGCAGTCGCTGAAAGCGTTGTATGAGACGGGTCGATACGACATGGGTTTCGCTTTCGACGGGGATGGCGATCGCGTGATCGCTTTCGATCAACGCGGCCAGAAAATCGCGGGAGAAGCGACTATCGGATTGCTGGCTTTGCACGCGAAGGAGAAAGGCGAGCTGGCGGCGAACACGCTGGTGACCACCGCTCAGAGCAATCTCGGCCTGGACGCGGCTCTCGCAGAGCGTGGCGTGTCGGTGCGTCGCGTGGACATCGGGGACAAATTCGTTTCTCGCCTTATGGTTGCGGAGGGATTTTTCGTAGGCGGAGAAGAGTCGGGGCACGTGATCGTCGGGAGTTTTTCGATGACGGGGGATGGTCTTTATGCGGCCTTGAAAATTGCGGAGGCATCGGTCGAGTCGAATCGAACGCTCGAAGATTTAGCGTCATTTTATAAAGCGTTTCCGCAAGAGAAGAGAGCCATACGAGTAGCGTCGAAACCGCCGATAGAGGAGTGCCCGAATGTGACCGAGGTCGCGGCGCAATTGGAATCCGAATTCGGCGACGAGGGACGACTGCTGATTCGCTATTCAGGCACGGAGCCGAAGATTAGGCTTTTAGTGGAAGCGAAAACGGCGGCGCTGGCCGCGGACGCAATCGAACGGCTGGAGAAAGCAGTATCCAAAGATTTAGGTTAAATGAAGGGAGCAGTGCTGAATGTCGGAAATTTCTGAACACGCTTTGAACGAACGGGATCGCAAGAAATTCGAGAATGCGCGCCTCGCGATGAGGCGTGGAAATTTCGAATACACGGTCGAGATCTGCTTCGATCTGCTAGTCGAGGACCCCGGTTGCCTTGAGGTGAGAGAACTCTTGCGGAAGGCGCAGCGTCGCGTGTTCACCACTGCGCCCAAAGGGCTTGGGCGGATTCTGTTTCGTTTGCTCAACTACGCGACTTTGCTTCCAGGCTACATTGAGCTGAAACGAAATCCGGTCAAGGCGATGGCGGTAGGGGAGAGCGCTTTGAATCGCGATGCCTACAATGCGCGTGCTCTTTCACTAGTCGCTCGCGGCGCGCGAAAGCTTGGATTGAACGAAACCGAGTCGTTCTGTTTGGAATCAGTTTGCGATCGGTATCCAAATAATGCGGTCAAGTTAGAACGACTGTGCGAAGCTCTGATTAAGATAGGTTCTACGGAAAAGGCGTTGGCCATCGCGGAGCGTCTTACCGCTCTGCGGCCTGGCAGTGGGCATGTTCAGGAGTTGGTGAAATCCGCTTCGGTTGCCCATTCGATCAATCGGGGAAAGTGGGCGGAAAAGGACGAGGACTTTCGGTCCAAGTTGAAGGACAAGGACGAATCGGATTCTCTAGAAAAGGCGAACCGGGTTGTCTTTGACGAAGGCTCAAGCGAGGAGCGAATACAGGATTTGATCGCGGCGGTCCATCAGGATCCTCAAGAAGCGGACAACTATAAATTGCTAGTCCGGGCCTGTATGTCGCTGGATCGCTACGATGATGCGCAGGGATGGCTTGAGAAGGCGTTCTCCTTGCCTCACGCGGAAGCCGACGCTTCACTGCTGCAATTGCGGAGCGAATTGAATGTCAATCGAGTGGAGAGCGAGCTGTTCGATTTGAGGCGAGAGATCGCGGAGACTGGCGCGTTTAGCGCGAGGCTCAAGCCACTGGAGGCGGAGCTTCTTGAATTGAAGCTCGAAGAGAGCCGAAAGTTGGTCGATCAATTTCCAAACGACTACAGTCAACGTTTTAAATTTGGCGAGTACTTGCTGGACTCAAGGAAGATCGACGAGGCGATCCAGCAGTTTCAAATCTCGCAACGAAGCCCGAGCTTAAAGGTCAAGTCGCTCGTTCTTCTGGGCCGTTGTTTCATGGTCAAAGGACTTTTCGATCTGGCGCTTGAGCAATTGAATCAGGCATTGAAGAGCCTGAATGTGATGGACGATTTCAAGAAAGAGGTGCTGTACCTTCTGGCGAAGTGCTTCGAACATTTGGGTCGGGAGCCGGAGGCTCTCAATCAATACAAGGCGATCTACGCTAACGATATCGGCTATAAGGACGTGGCTTCGAAAATCGACGCGTTCTACGGCAAAGGCCGGTAGACTGTAGCATGTTTCAAGTGTAGGAGCGGGTTTATCCCGCGATAATTCTTATTGTGTGTATTGTTGATAGGCGAGATCGCGGGGTGAACCCGCTCCTGCAACGACTTATTGGGAATTATCCAGGTCCAACGCTTCGATCGCCACGTTGTATATATAGTCATCGTCGGCGGTTTCTCGGAAGGTCAGCTCGATGTCGGGCAAGACGCCGTTGTTTTCGAGACGTTTGCCTTGGGAGGTGAGTACTTCAACGAATGGGTAGGTGAGTCGAAAGCCGTGCGGAAGGCCGACCACTTTCGAGCCGATCAAAGCTCCTCGGGATTGCGTGCCGATGACGAGTCCGCGATTGTGCTCTTGGACCGCGGCCGCGAAAATATCGGACGCGCTGGCGCTGGATTTATCGACGAGGACCGCCAATTTTCCGCCGTACCGGAATAAGCTGAAGCTGGGCCTGAGCTTTCGGCTGCGCTGTTTCGCCTCGATGCTCAGCTTGGTGTCGATCGCCTTGGGATTGTATTCGAATTTCGAATAGAGTCGCCGCGACATGTGTAAGGCGAACACTTGGTCTCGACTCATGACTTTTCCCGCGAGATGCAACGCGTTTTGGAGCTTGCCGCCATAGTTGTCTCGCAAGTCGATGATCACAGCCTTCGCATCGCGGGCTTCCCGGAATAGGCGGGAGACGGCTATCATCTTGTATGCGTTGCTGCCGAATCCGTGTATGTGGATTACGGCTACGTTTTTCTGCGGCCATTCGATCCAGGGATCGTCGGCGCGTTCGAAGATTTTGCAAATGAGCTCTCCCGAAAGGGATTGGCCGGTTCGCGTCCACTGGATTGAAATCGTTTCGCCTTGCGCAGCTTTCAAGTCGCTGTGTTTGGCGGGCGATTGATCGTTGATCGAGGTGATGACATCCAGCTTTTGTATACCAACTAATTCGGCGGGACTGCCTTTCGCGACGTGAGTGACGAAAATGCCAGTGGTCGTATTCGGTCCGCTAATGCCGAGCCGATAGATTTCGCTCGTGGTGTCGGTTGATTTGATCCTCGGAGACATGAGGTAGATGTGCGAAATCCCGAATTCGTTGAGCGCGTTGTCGACGGCTTCTTCGAAGGTTCGGGTTGTGGATGCCGTATCGATGGACTTTTGGTGGTCGCCGAGTATTTCGGGCCAGCGATCGAAATCAGTATTGAACGCGAACGCTTTACGCGTGAGCGATTCGGTTATCCGGACGAGAATGCGGCTTTTGGTCTCCGGATCTAGGCCGTCGGTTGAGGCGCGGATGACCGCAGAACAGAGAAGCAGAACTGCTGCCGCGAAAGCGAGAAATCTTCGATTCCGCCGTATCCTCATTTTGTCGACGATAGCATTCTCAGGTTCTTTCGGACGGAACGCAGCTAGACGGCGGTTTCGTCCGGCGCGGGACTATGGGAATTGTCGATGAGAGCGAGTGATGACGGATCGATCGCGGACATGTAGTAGCTGAGCTCCGCGATGGATTCTCGGATATCGTCAAGAGCTCTGTGCGTGTTTTGCTTCTTAAACTCTCTGCCAAGCATCTCGCGAAAAACGATCTTGAAACTGGATACGTCGAGCATCCGGTAGTGAAGTCTCGCCGCGAATTGCGGAAGGTACTTGTCGATGAACTTCCTGTCTTGCGAAATGGAGTTTCCGCAAATGACGACGGGATTCTTTTTCTTGAAATGCGCGACGGCAATTTCGGCGAGCTTCTCGTCGAGCTGGATTTCGGTGATGCCTTGAGGGACTCGTTCGATCAATCCGCTTTCGGCGTGGTGGTGCTTGCACCAGTCGTTCATGCTCTCGAGGATCTCGGGCGGCTGGACGACAGCGGATTCCCATTCGAAGACGGGCTCGAGTTGCTTATTGGTTACGATGACGGCGGCTTCGAGAATCCGATCGGTCGTCGGGTCCAGTCCGGTCATTTCAAGGTCTATCCAGCAGAATCGTCGTTTTGACATGTGTGAAATTGTGATGGTTTCGGGTTAGATATCGTTGTTGGAATTCGCTTTATGGATGCGGCCATAAACCAGCGTCAATTAGGATTGGACCGCAACAAAAATGAGGAAGCGAATGGGGGACGCTCGGGAGCATTTTTATTTTGCGCGGCGTCCTTGTAGCTGAAAGAAAGAGTGGAATGATCAAAACGGTTGATATCGCGGGAATCGAATGCGGAAACGAACGGCCCTTCGTCCTCTTGGGCGGGATGAATGTGTTGGAGTCCAAGGAGCTGGCCTTCGAGATCGCAGCGGAGATGAAGCGCGTGACGGATAAGCTGGGGATCCCCTACGTTTTCAAAGCGTCCTTCGACAAGGCGAACCGCTCGTCGATCAACAGCTACCGAGGTCCAGGGATGGAGAAAGGGCTCGAGATCCTCGCGGCGGTAAAGAGTGAATTCGGAGTTCCGGTCATCACCGACGTGCATGAGCCCTATCAAGCCCAGCCGGTGGCCGAGGTGAGCGACATTATCCAATTGCCGGCGTTCTTGTGCCGACAGACCGATTTAGTGGTCGCGATGGCGAAAACCGGCGCGGTCATCAACGTGAAGAAAGCCCAGTTTCTGTCGCCGCGCGAAATGGGTCACATCGCTCGAAAGATCGAAGAAGCGGGGAACGATCGGATCATGCTGTGCGAGCGCGGTTCAAGTTTTGGATACAACAATCTCGTCGTCGATATGCTCGGGTTTGGCGTGATGAAAAACCTTGGGCATCCGATCGTTTTTGATGTCACGCATTCGCTCCAGATACCGGGTGGGCAATCCGAAGCTGCGGGCGGCCGCCGTCGGCAGGTGTTCGATTTGGCGAAGTCGGGCTTGGCGACGGGCATCGCGGGGCTGTTTCTGGAGGCCCATCCCGACCCGGACAACGCGAAATGCGATGGCCCATGCGCTTTGCCGCTCGATCGGCTGGAAACGTTTCTCGAGCAAATGAAGCAGCTCGACGACTTGATTAAGAGTCAGGGCGAAGTGGACATCGCTTAGGGGGTCTTTGGGGAAAACATCTATTGTGACCCCTTTTTCAGGCGTCACGGCGTAGGGATTGGCAGGATTAGGGCGATTATTCGAAACTTGTCCGGTCCAGTTGCCGTTATAGTCTAGTAATAGATGGGGAGTGACGCTAAAACTTCCCCGCTCGTTTTCAAACCACAATACGTATATGAGAATCACAAGTATGCTCATTCTCTTTCGCTGGATCGTCGTCTTGGGTCTGGCGTTCCAATCTGTAATGGTCTTCTCGGCATCGCCGGAACAAAAGTCGGCGATCGGTGCTGGCAGCATCCTGGAGGCCGCGGAGCGAATCGATCTTCTCGTGGAAGCAGGGCTTCAGGCGCAGAATCTGGACCGGAACGAATTGGCGCCCGACAACGTTTTCGCTCGTAGGGTCTATTTGGATATCGCGGGCCGGATCCCGACTTATGTGGAATTGAAGCAGTTTCTGAACTTGAATTCGGAAAACAAGCGCGCCGAGCTGATCGACGAGCTTCTCGATTCGGAAGGCTATGTGAGTAATTTCTACAATTACTGGGCGGACATTTTGCGGGTCAAATCGCGCGGCCGCCGCACGATCATGGTTTCGTATCAGGATTGGATCAAAGAGTCGCTGAGAGTGAATACGCCGTACGACGCGTTCGTCCGCGAAATGATTACTTCGGAAGGCTACGTGTGGGACGACCCGGCGGTGGGTTACTATCTCCGCGACGCGGGCATGCCGCTCGACAACATGTCGAACACAGCCCAAGTTTTCCTCGGCACGCGCATGCAGTGCGCCCAATGCCACGATCACCCGTTCGACAAGTGGACGCAGAAGGAATACTACCACATGGCGTCGTACACCTTCGGGCTGCAAGCGCAGCTGCCTTATGGGAAGGTGCCGATCTCGCAGGACTTTCAGCGAATCCAGAGAGGGCTCGCGCAGAAAGCAATAAGAGAAGGCGCGACGAAACAGGAAGCTCGAAAAAGCGCTCAACCCACGGCGGCTCAACGTCGCGTCGTGCGAGATCTTCTCACGCCTATGACCGCTCAAGCGGCAGAGCTGGACCGCGATCTTCGATTGCCCGACGACTACCAGTACAAAAACGCTAAGCCGAAACAGAAGATGGAGCCGAAGACGCCTTTTGGCGGTGAAGCACGGATCGGCAAGAACGACGATCAGCGGGAGGTATACGCCGATTGGATGACTTCTTCGGAGAACCCGCGCTTTTCCACCGTGATCGCGAATCGTCTCTGGAAAAAGGCGATGGGAGTCGGGCTCATAGAGCCAGTCGACAATTTCACCGACGATACCGTGGCGTCCAATCCGGATCTGATGAATTATCTCACCGAGCTCATGATCGACTACGACTTCGACATGAAGCAGTATTTGAGGACTCTGTTCAACACGCGGACTTATCAAAGTCTTGTACCTGTGGATACGCCGGAACCGGATGAGACGTACTATTTTCAAGGTCCTATTCTGCGCCGCATGACTGCGGAGCAGCTTTGGGATTCGCTGCTGACACTTGCGGTCATCGACCTCGACGAACGAGTCGGGATCGAACCCCAATTGCGCAAGGCCCGAGCGGGAGAGCAGCTCATGGAGGATCATGTGGATCGTCTCGAAAGTTTGGATAGCGCCGCGTTGTACGGAATGGTCAAGAAGCTGGCCGAGCTCGAGACGCGATTCGTAAGCTTCGAAAAAATCTATCGCCAACAGCTGCAAAACGCGACCACCGACAAAGAGCGAAACGAGCTGCGCAAAGAGTATCGGAAAGTCCGGACTCAGAAAAACCAGGCCATGGAACTGTATCTCGCCAAAATGAATGGAGAGGACACCACCGAAATGGAGCAGTCGTTTGGCTCCATGAACTCGGGAGGCATGATGGCTGGAAACGCCGGTGGCAAAGCCAAGGACTCGGAAGCGATGATCGAAATGCGCAGGGATCCGCGATGGAGAGGGGTATCTCCGGGTCTTGTTCGCGCATCGGAGATCATCTCGCCGGCTCCTCCGGGACATTTCCTGAGACAGTTCGGCCAGTCCGATCGCGAGATCATCGAGAACTCGAACGACGAAGCTTCGGTCACTCAAGCTCTCCGGTTGCTGAACGGTGAGACGCTTTACTGGCTGATAAAACAGAATTCAGCGCTGAGTCGATCGGTTCAAGAAACCGGCAATGCGCGGAAACGAATGGACGTGATTTTCAGTTCCTTCTTCGCGCGTACGCCCACGCCTCGCGAGCGCGAGTTGATGGGGGCTCAATTCCAGGAATACGGAAACAGCCGAGGTTATCGGCAACTCCTGACGGCGTTGATGAATACGCAGGAGTTTCGTTTCATTCAGTAGATCAATTTAGAATTATGAAAGCAGTATTAAAGAAAGTTCCGGATCTGGATCGTCGCGAATTTCTGGCCTACTCAGCGAAAGCGTTTCTCGGCGTCGGGCTTATGCCGCTGGCAGTTCGTTCAACTGCGTTTGCGGGTGCCGCTGCTGCGAAGGCGCCGACGGCGAAAAACGTAATTTACCTGTATATGGCTGGTGGTATGAGCCATCTGGATACTTTCGATCCCAAGGCCGACCGGAGCGTTCGCGGTCCCGTCGAGGCCGTTTCGACAAATGTCGCAGGCATTCAGATTAGCGAGTATCTCCCGACAATTGGGAAGCAGATGGACAAGCTGGCGGTCATTCGTTCGCTGAGTTCTACGCAAGGGGCGCACGAAGAGGGCCGCTACTTTATGCACTCCAGCTACACCAAGCGCGGGACGATCGTTCATCCAGGCATCGGATCTTGGCTTTCGAAGATGGACGGAAATCGGAATCCGAATTTGCCGGGCGTGGTGCACGTCGGAAGCACGAATCCAGGCGGTGGCAACGGATTCTTCGAGCAACGATTCGCGCCGCTGGTTATCGGCAACCCGGAAGCGGGTTTGCAGAACAGCCAGATCCGAAAAGGTTTTTCCGAAGAGGAGTTCCACGATTCGGTCATGCTGACGAACGCTTTCGACGCGGAGTTTCACCGCAAGTATAATCAGAAGAAGACGCGCGCGTATACGGATATGTATGACGACGCGATCAAGCTGATGAAGAGCCGTGATCTCGCTGCGTTCGAGCTGGAGAAGGAGTCGAAGAACGTGCGCGACGCTTATGGAACGAATCCGTTTGGCCAGGGGTGTTTGCTGGCGCGGCGTCTCGTCGAGCACGACGTACGCTTTGTCGAGGTCACGCTCGGTGGCTGGGATACGCACACGAACAATTTCGAACGCGTCGAAGAGAATGCTCAGGTGCTGGACCAGGCGCTGGGAACGCTCTTGTCGGATCTCGAGCAGCGAGGAATGCTCGAAGAGACGATGGTTGTGCTGGCCACCGAATTCGGCCGGACTCCAAAAATCAACGACAACGACGGTCGCGATCATTCGCCCACCGCTTTTTCGTGCGCTCTCGCGGGAGGAGGAATCCGAGGAGGCCAAGTGTACGGCGAAACGGATACGACTGGAAAGTTAGTGAGTGGCAAAAAAGTCATGGTTCCTGATTTCAACGCGACCATTGCCTATGCTCTGGGAATACCGTTAGAGAAAACGGTATACTCGCCAAGCGGGCGGCCTTTCCGCGTGGCGGATAAGGGCACGCCGGTCATGGGTGTATTCGGTTAAGCGAACGTCTTGTTATTCGTATGAGCGCGTTTCATAGAATTGCTGCGACCATTTTTTTGGGAGTCATATTCTCGTCTGTATCTTTCGGGAAGGCGGTCGATTTCGAACGGCAGATACAGCCCTTTCTCGAGAAGAAATGCTATCGTTGCCATGACGAGGAAAAGGTGAAGGGAGAGCTTCGTCTGGATTCGCCTGAGGGGATCCTCGCGGGTGGCGAATACGGCGATATTTTAATACCGGGCGATCCCAATGAGAGCTCGATATACTTGTTGACGACATATCCAAAAGACGATCCGGACTACATGCCCCAGAAAGGGAAAGGGCTGACGAAGTCGGAGCAGAGCTTGCTCAAGATTTGGATAGAGGAAGGAGCAACTTTCGGCGAGGGGTTCGTCCATGTACCGGAGCCGAAGGTGAAGGCGAAATTCGAAGAAGCGGACCCGTCAACGGAACGCAACTACATGATCACCGGAGAGGCGGTTGAGATCGTTGCTCGACTAAGAGAGTCCGGAATCCAAGTCGATACGGTCAATCACGACTCCAGTTTGTTTGAAGTCAGCTATACGTACGCGGATAGGGTCGCGGGCTCGTTCGATTTCGAAACGCTGGGTGCGCTTAAGGATTCATTGGTCAAGTTGACGCTCGCTCGAACGGAGGTTTCGAGTGAAGACCTATCGACGATTGCGGGATTCGCGCGTATCGAGTTTCTGGATCTGAGCCGAACGAGCGTAGGGGATGACGCGTTGGGCCATGTAGCTAAGCTGGAAAATCTCAAGTATTTGAATTTACGTGACACCAGCGTAACGGATGAGGGACTAAAAAAGCTAGCTGGCTTGAAGCAGCTTGAGAAGGTGTACCTTTGGGGAAGCGCGGTAACTGCGAGCGGCGCGAAGCGACTCGAGAAAAGCCTGTCCGGAGCTGAAGTGAATGTGGGCTCGGAATTAAGGGCGCCTCGTCGGGCGGGGCAGAGGAATTCGTAGCTGCACCGGGACTCCGGTGTGGATCATGCCAGACTCAACCAACGCGGCACGCCGGGACGTCGTTGCCCTACCTTGGAGCTACTTAGAACTCTCTCGTCAGGAGTTTGACGAGCGGCATTTTCGATTTTCCGAATGGAATCATGAAGGTCTCGGTTTCGCTGCCTTCGATGCGTTTCTTCAGATTGATGGGTTTCCTGTGGGTTCCATCGGCGAAGAGGGCAATGATCTGGTTTTCGCTGATCGTGCGCGGATCAGGCGCCGTATTTCTCACGATTACGAGGGCCCAGCGTTCTCCGAGTTCGTTGCTTAAGAACGCGAAGTCCTGAATTTTGAAGGAGCCTCTGGTCGGGTAGAGGTCTTCTTCGATCTCGAAGTGGATCGCCATGTCTTTGACAACCGGCTTGTCGAAGAACAGCGCGTCGCTGTAGGCGGGCTTGTCCTCCGGGTTGGCAGTCAGGACACTTGCGAATAATACAATAGGAAGGAGTCGGAAGGCGTTCATTGGCTGGATTCTATGGTCGGATTTAGGTGGTTGTCCTTGAAGAGTAACGTCACAAGGAAGCGGGTTTGTTTAAGGGACGGGTAAAGAAAACAATTCTAGGGTTCGCATCGCTATGTCTGAGGCAATTCCGTTCTTTAACTGGCGTCCGGCATGGGTTCCATTTCCGTGACCCAGACAACGGTCCAGCCGGATGCTTCGTCGGTGTAGACCACGGGGCTGGCGTCTGGAATTCCGGTGTCCACGAATTCCACAACGGATTCGCTCGCGGCGTAGCGTTCGGTGATCGCTTCGGGCGGTCCCCGGAAATTCATCCAGACGAGCGATCCCATGACAGCGATCGCTGCTGCGGCTCCCATGGCGCGATAGAAAACGGGTAGCCAGATGATTTTGCCGGAGTCTTTCTGGGCGTGTGGAGTTCGGTTGATGGAGCGCTCGATATCTTTCCAAGCGGATGCAACATCGACTTCTGGCGCTTCATGCGTCGCGTTTTCGGCGAGCTGATTGGACTCCATCCATTCGATGGCGCCGGGATTTTGCTCGAGGTAGTCGTTCAGGCGATCCGCGTCGGGTGACGAGAGTTCGCCATCCATCAGCTGGCTCATGAGAAGCTGAGCTTCCGTCTCGGACAAATCTGTAGGATTGGATTGCATGTGAGCGATTTCCGAAAGGTTACGATTCACTAGTTTCAGACGCGACGCAAGCCTCTTGCCCGGAAGCAAGAGGCTCGTCTATTTCCCTCGTTTCTAGCGATGGCGGCGATGGTCCTCCCTATAATCGTCGCCTCGGTAGCCGTGGCCGGGGCTGCTGTAGAGCCGGCAACCTCGGTTGTGCGGAACCCAAACGCGTCGGTTGCTATAAGCGTAGCGCCCTGGACGCCATGTCCGATAGCTTCTGCCGCAATTGTCGTAGTGGACTGAATAGCCCCCTGAAATCCAGTTCCTCACGGAAACGTGATCGTAATGGCCACTACAGCTGCAGTTGTTGTAATGGCCCCCTCGGCTATGGCCGTAACCGCTTCCGTATTGAACACTTACGCGGCTGTGGCGATGATGGGCGTTGTCATTTAGAGCCGAGCCGATTATCAGGCCTCCAATGAGGCCGCCGATAAGGGCTCTTCCTTCTTTATCGGCTTTGGCGGTGGTGGCTGTTGTCGAGCCAATCACTGCGGCGATAAGTGCGAAAATGAATAGATTTTTCATGATTTGTGTCCTTTCCTGTTATAAAATCAAAGTGATGTACGCCGCTTTAGACGGGAGTTCGCAGGAGCTTATTCATTCGCTTGGGGACTTTTTTTTGAAAAGGGCAATTTGTTGGTTAGTAGGGGGTTGAGAAGGAGAAAAAGCTCGAAAATGTAGGAGCCTGCTTGCAGGCGATTAGATTCGACATCCCAGTGAAACCGAGAATCGCCTGCAAGCAGGCTCCTACAATTCGGCGAGTCGCATTATATCGGAACGGCGCAGTCGTCCCGCTTCACAATATGGTCCCGCATGCGGGAAGATCGGCCGCTACCTGAGAATTGCCCAGGGATCCTGTTATTCCGAGACGCGGACGCGGAGGAAGGAGCTTCCGTCTTCGGCGGGGAGCGGTCCTGTGAGTTTGGCTTGAGTCTCTTCTAGCTCGTCGGATTCGGGCGGATTTCCGGGGATGTCCCAGGGTTGCCAGGATTGAAGGTCGTCGCTAATTTGGACTTCGTAGTTTCGGCTGGGTGCCATTGAGAATTCGATGCATGCAGCTGAGCCGGTGTGGCCAAAATTCGGCTGCCAGCGTTCTCGGTTGTCGAGGGGATGGGTGCGGTTAAGGAATTCGAGGAAATTACTGTTGTCGTCGTGGTCGGGATCGGCGTCGAACGCGGCTTCGGGAGCGGTGGGGTCGCCGAAAAAAGACGTTTGCCATTCGGTGAACGAGGCGTTCGAAGGCGGCGTCAAGTTGATCCAAGCAGTGAGGAGTTCGATGGCGGATTGATCGATCTCGTTGCTGGCGAGTGGTGGCATGCGTTCGAAGCCGTGGGCGCCTTGGACGCGGCTTAAGAGGACTGACAAGTCGGGGGAGCCGCGAACGACGAGACGTCGATTGCTGTTGCCACCATCGTTGCCGATGAGTCCATTGATCAGACCGGTCTGCTCGGTCGTCAGATGGGCGCGAGCGTCCCAGTTTGTGGGAGCGGAGGCGCCGGGCTGGTGGCATGAGATGCAGTTGACTGCAAGATAGGATCGGACGCGCGCTTCGAGCGTGGCGGTCTCGTCGCTCGGCTCGTGGAAGATAGGAATCGATTGTGGCTCGGTGATGTCCGTATCCAGAATTCCGATCTCGGAAAGGTAGCTGAGGAAGTTGCGTTCTTCTTCCCCGACGGTCTGAATTCGGTTGAGTTGGCGAGTGTTGAAGCTCAACGCGTAGCCCGCAACACCGGTGTGGCATTGGAGGCATTCCTGGCGGCTGGGGATGCGCCAGGTTTGCGTGGATGAGGAGCCATTGTCTGTAATTGAATAGTCGATTTCGACGCCGTCCTCGCCGACGAGAGTTGCTTCGGTCTGAGCTTCGTTCCACTGGTAGCTTAGGCCGTAGACTCCGTTGGGGGTTTTGACGATGAAGCGCGTTTCGACGCGGGTTTTCGATTCGGGATCGCCTCGGTCCAGTTCCAGGTCGAAGTGCTTGATCCAGACGGATCCGGCAGGAAACGTCCAGGGATCGTCTTCGGAGTAGGCGACGGTTTCGTCCGGCACGGAGACCCATCTTTGCTTGATCGCGTAGTCCGACCAGAAGGACAGATTAGGAGTGTAGGGTAGGATACCAGTTTCGGGCTCGAGTGTTTCGAGGGAGGTGAACGCTCCGGTGTCTGTCAAGGTCTGGGGAAAAGCGGACTCTTGGCCTTGGCCACGGATGAGTCGAAATACGTTGCCCGATAGGCTGCTGATAAGGACGTCGCCATTGGAGGGGTCGCGTCCGAACGCGACTGGGGAAGAGACGCTGGCGATTTCCTCGACAGTTGGGGCGCCTCCGTCGGGATCGCGAAAAAGGGTCCAGACGCGGCCGCTGCCGTAGTCGGCGAAGAGGTAGGTGCTTTCGAGTTCGGGGAGTCGCGTTCCTCGGTAAACGATGCCGCCGGTTATGGAGACGCCGAGACTGCGGCCGTATTCATGAATTGGATCTACAATCGTTTCGAAACCTTGGGGCGGTGTTTGGGACTTGGGCCCGGCGATGGTGCCTTCTCGGAACGCCCAGCCGTAGTTGTCTCCTTTTTCGATGATGTCTATTTCTTCGCGCGCTCCTTGGCCGACGTCGCCTGTCCAGAGTTCGCCGGTGGCGGGATCGAAGGACATGCGCCAGGGATTCCGGAGTCCGATGGCGTAGAATTCCAGGCGAAGGTCGGATTCGGGATCGCTGCCGTCTGACTGCCATTGGGCGACGAGCGGATTGTCGGCGGGAACGCTGTAGTGGGCATTGCCTTGGTTGTCTCTTGGAATGTCGGGATGCTCGGTGGGCTCGATGTTTTCGGGAAGCTTGTCTACGTCGATGCGAATGATTCCGGCGAAGAAGTCTTTGTCGACGATTTGGCTATTGTTGCGGCTGTCGTTCGCATCGCCTTCGTCTCCAAGTGATGCGTACAAATAGCCATCCGGTCCGAAGTGGAGATCGCCGCCGTTGTGGTTGGCCGCTTGATCGACTTGATCGATGAGGATGATTTCGGAGTCGGGGTCGGCGAGTAGAGGGTTGCCGGCGGATCGGGAGAATCGCGAAATTCGATTGGTGGCCGAGCCGCTTTCGTTGGTCGTGTAGAAGAGGTAGAAGTATCCGTTGATCAGGTATTGCGGATGGAAGGCGAGTCCGAGCAGTCCGTTTTCGAAGTTGTCGGTGACGGGACCGGATATATCGAGGAACGGCGTCTGCTGGCGGATCTGGTTTTCCAGGTCGGAGTAGATGATGATTCGTCCGGCTCGCTCGACGAAATAGAGCTGGTTCGGTTCACCCTGCGGCGCCGCGATAGCGAGAACGCTTTGGAAGGTGTCGAAGAGTTCGAGAGTGTAGTTTCCGGACGGAAGCTCGATGGGAAGGGTGAGGGTGGTATTGATTGGTCGTTGGGCGACCAGAGGGGCGAGAGCTAGGCACGCGGTGGCCGCTACCGATGCGATTCGGCGTAAGGCGGATTTGCAGTTGCGATTCTGGATGCACATGTGCCTGGTTAGGATTTGGTGGCGGAGAAGATGCCCCTGTCTAGAAGACTACGAATGGGAGAGGAGTTCCATTGGGAATTCGCTTCTCGGGCGAATTAGCAATTTTTTGGAAGTACTTCTCCGACGCGAGTGGGAACAATCCATCAAGGGATGGAGGGTTTTGATTTTTGATTGCCCACGAAGGGCACGGAGAAGCACGAAGAGTTGTTAGTTATTTAAAGAGTTTAACCACAGATGTCACAGAGGGCGCAGATTTTTGGGGTGTTCGGAGTGATTCCGATTTTAATGGGGATTGCGCCTGTAGGGCTTCGAAATTAATCGCCTGCAAGCAGGCTCCTACGTAGCTAGATGTGTTCGATCGTCGCTTTGGCTTTTAGGGCGTCGATCTGCTTTTTGAAGTTGGCGGTGTGGTGTTCTTTGGCGATGGCTTCGTGGATGGATTGGGAAACCTTTTCGAGGGGTTCGATGGGGCCTTCCTTTTTTTCGTCGAGTCGGGCAATGTGGAAGCCGAAGGGGGTTTCGAAGACGTCGCTCGTCGATCCGGGTTCGAGCTTGAAAACGACTTTCTCGAATTCCTCGACCATGTGGCCTTCGGGGAACCATCCAAGGTCGCCGCCTTTGCCAGGACAATCGGATTGCTCGTCGGCGATCTTCTCGAAGGATTCGCCGTCGAGCAGTTTTTGTTTCGCGTCGAGGATCTTGCGCTTTGCTTCGGCGGGATCTTGACCGTTGTTGGTGTGGAAGACGATGTGGGCGGCCTTGTATTGGTCGGGAAGCTTGAATTTCGCTTCTTCCTTCTTGTAGCGCGTTTCGACTTCCTCGTCGGTGGGCGTCGCGGCTTGCCGGCGCAACGAATCGATGAAGCGACGAAACCGGATGTCGTCCGCCATCTCGAGTTTTACGTTGGGAACGTCTTTGGGGTTAATCTTGAACTTCTCGAGGAATTTCTTTTCGCCGCCGTAGTGTTTGGTGATCTGGGCGTACTCGGCGTCGATCTCGTCGGTCGTCAGATTTTGGATCGTTTTTTGGGATTCCTCGAAGAGGAGGCGATGTTCGATGAGGCGATCCTTGGCTAGGTCTTCGGCTTGCAGTTTTTGGGCGGTCGGGTCGAGCCAAGGGAATTGGGCTTGGACCTCTTGAGCGAGTCGTTCCGCTTCGCGCTGGA
>JAJFLS010000586.1 GCA_021772595.1 Opitutales bacterium | reverse complement strand
TTCATGAGAGAGAAAAACTACTGGAAGGACAAAGGCCTGAAAGTAACCGACTTCGACGTGAAGTAGAGAAATCAGTTTATAGGTAGGGAGGACCGGCTCGGTCCTCCTTTTTTTGAAACGGACGATCGAGAGCCGATCGTCGCGACCCAATCCAGTACAATGAAAACGAAACCCCTCTCTCTCAGCCTGCTTGCTCTGCTCTGCTCGGCAATCGCCGCTCAAGCCGCAGACCGCCCGAACATCCTGTTCATCATGTCCGACGATCACACAGCGCAGGCGGTCGGCGCCTACGCGACGCTACTCAAGGACTTGGACCCGACGCCAAACCTCGACAAGCTGTCAGACGAGGGGATCGTATTCGATAACGCGTTTTGCACCAACGCGATTTGCACGCCGTCCCGAGCATGCATCATCACCGGCCAATACAATCACAACAACGGTGTCTTCGATCTCGGCGGCAACATCACGCCGGACAAGCAAACCTTGCCGGTTCTCATGCGCAAAGCCGGTTACCAAACCGCGATGGTCGGCAAGTGGCATCTCAAGCAAGAGCCGAATTTCGACTACTACAAAGTCCTCCCTGGCCAAGGAAAATACTTCAACACGGAATTCCGGATACAAGGCGAAAAAAAGTGGCCTAACAATGTAGTTACACACAAAGGACAGCACTCGTCCGACGCGATCACAGAATCGACCTTGGAATGGTTCAAAAAAGAACGCGACCCGAACAAGCCGTTTTTCGTCTGCCATCAGTTCAAAGCCCCGCACGATTACTTTGAAAATGCCCAGCGCTACCAATCCTACTTGGCCGACGTGAAAATCCCCGAACCTGACACGCTCTACGATGTGCCGGATACGTTCGGATCGATCGCCACGCGAGGACACGATGACGAACTGATGCCGCACGTCGGTACCTCGATCGGCAAACGCAATCCGCGCAGATCGTACGCCACGCATCTTTTCGCGAAATTCCCCGAGGAGTTTCCTCACGATTACGATCCCGCGAAACTCACCGAGCGCGAAACCACGAGCATCTCCTATCAAGGCTACCTCAAAAAGTATCTGCGCTGCGTCAAAGGTGTGGACGACAACCTCAAGCGTCTTTTCGACTATCTGAAGGCTGAAGGCCTTTACGACAACACAGTCATCATCTACACCGGTGACCAAGGTTTTTGGCTCGGCGAAAAAGACTACCAAGATAAACGCTGGGCTTACGACGAGTCCGCTCGCATGCCTTTCATCGTTCGCTATCCGAAGGCGATCCCTGCAGGGAAGCGTAGCGACGCGATCATCGAAAACGTGGACTATCCCGCGCTCATGCTCGACTACGCGGGAGTATCTATTCCCGGCAGCATGCAAGGCCGTTCCTTCCGCGAAATTTGCGAAACCGGTCAAGAGCCCGCCGGCTGGAAGCAGGCCGCTTACTATCGCTATTGGATGCACATGGCGCACCACGACAATCCCGGCGAAATGGCGATGCGCACCAAAGACTACAAACTGATCTATTTCTACGGGACCAATTACAAAGGAGGCTACCAAACGCCTCCAGCGTGGGAACTATACGATTTGAAACGCGATCCCAGCGAGTTGAACAACGTGTACGACAACCCCGAATACAAAAACGTACGCAATCAACTAAAAGCTCAGTTCGCTCAACTTCGCACGGACATCGGCGACGACGGCTCCCACTATCCCGCAACCGAAGCCGTCGTCCAAGAATTCTGGGACTACAGCGATCAAGACCGAGCCAAAGCAATCGAAATTTCCGCAAGCTTCAAAAAGACCCGCGAAGCGGAGCTCGCCAAAGCGAATCGCTAGGCAAAGTCCCCGTAGCTCAGTGCAAGCCTGAGTTTTCGACCAAGGCGACGCGCGTCGCTTTTGTTTCAAATTCTCATCTAGGAGCCTGCTTGCAGGCGATATCCTATAACCATTATCCGACAATCGCCTGCTTTTGTAGGGTCGGCGCTTGCGCCGTACCGCGAAAGCCGAGTTTGATTTTCCTACGCGGCGCGGCGCGAGCGCCGACCCTACAACGAATATGAGTTATGATTTGCGGGCTTATTAGACACTCACTTAGAGGTTCGAAAATCGATAGACCGTCGTATGCTGGTATTTTTCATCTGGGGACAGCGCCACAGAACCGAAGGCGTCATGGTTCACTGCATCTGGGTAGCCTTGGCATTCTAGACAAAGGGCGGTGTGGGCGTTGTATGGATTGCCGGATTTTCCAGTGAGAGTGCCGTCCAGATATTTTCCTGTGTAGAATTGGAGGCAGTCTTGAGTGGTTAGCGTTTCCATGACTCGGCCGCTTTCGGGTGAGACGAGTCGCGCGGCGAGTGTTAGTTCATTGCTTGAGCGATTTACGACGTAGTTGTCTCCGTGGTTTTTGAGTAGGCGATCGATGCGGGAACCAATGAGAGCTGGAGTTTTGAAGTCGTTTGGCAGGCCGTCGAGCGAAAGCAGTTTGCCGGTAAAGGTGAGATATTTGTCGGTAGGCGTATAGCGGTCGGCGAAAATTTGGAGCTGATGATCAAGGATATTTCCGGAACCCTCTCCGTTTAAGTTGAAGTAGGAATGGTTTGTGAGGCTGATGGGCGTCGCTTGATCGCTGGTCGCTTCGTAGTGGATCGCGAGTTCGTTGTCTTCGGTTAGAGAATACGTCACTTCGACGTGAACGTTTCCCGGATAACCTTCTTCGCTGTCCGGGCTCGAGCAACTGAGCTTCAGGCTTTCTCCGGTTTGGCCGGAGTCTGATTCGATAGTCCAGAGCTTTTTGTCAAATCCGACGAGTCCGCCGTGGAGATGGTTAGGTGGATCGTTGATGGCGAGCGCGTAGCGTTTGCCATCGATCTCGAATTCGCCTTTGCTGATTCGACCGGCAGCGCGACCGACTATGGCGCCAAAGTAGGGGTGGGCTGCAAGATAGGGCTCGAGCGAGTCGAAGCCGAGCACAACGTCTTTAAGCAAACCTTCTCGATCCGGAACGTGCAGTTCGGTGATGATTCCTCCGTAATTCGTGATCCGAACGGTCAGCCCGTTACGATTGGATAGGGTTACCAATTCAGCGATTTGACCGTTAGGGAGTGTTCCAAAGGTGATCCGTTCCATTTATCAAGTTTGTGTAGGAGCGGGTTTATCCCGCGATTTTCGAGCCGCGTAATGGAATGCGAAATAGAATCAATCGCGGGATAAACCCGCTCCTATAGTTCGATTTCGATGTAGACGTTTCCATTCTCAATTTTTGTCGGATAGGTCTTCAGGGGAACAATTGCCGGTTTGCGGATCGCTTGACCGCTGGCGCAGTTGAAGCGGCCATTGTGCTTGGGGCATTCGATGATCTCGCCCATAACAAGTCCATCGGCGAGGTGGACTTGAGCGTGAGTGCAGAAGCCGTCGGTGGTATAAAATTCGTCCTTGTCTGTTCGATACACGGCGAACGTTTTTTCGCCATGATCAAATCGAACGACGTCTTCCAAGTCGATTTCATCAGCGGCACAGACTTCAATCCATTGGGGGTTCATAGTTAGCGGATTCCTCATTATAAATTTGTTTAATGGTAGGGCTGACTATCCTTAGTCAGCCGTTCAGTAAGAGCCACCATCTCGGCTGACTAAGGATAGTCAGCCCTACCTGTTTCTAATCCTTCGCTTCCTGGAAAAAGCGAAGCGCCTTCGGGCAGTTCTCGTTTGACGAAATAGCCTGGGTATTTGGTTTGCTTTATCAAAGCCGGGATGATTTCGCGATAGGCTTGGATGAGGCCTTTGTAAGGCTTCGGAGTATCGTTCTTCATTTCCTCGTGCAATTCGGGAAGGGCGTGATAGGGGACGAGCGGAAACATGTGATGCTCTACATGGTAGTTCATATTCCAGTAGAGAAAACGGAATATCGGATTCATGTAGATGGTGCGCGTGTTAAGGCGGTGGTCGAGGACGTTCTCTGCGAGCCCAGCGTGTTGGGTGATCGCGAATACAACTGTGAGCCAGGCTCCGTAGAAAATTGGAAAACTGACAAACATGAGCGGTAGGATGCTCCCGATTTTAAGCGCCCAAAAGATCACGAGCGCGTGAATCAATAGATGAACACGAGCGACCATGCAGGCGCCCGACCATTCTTCCTCAGGTACGAAGTCTTTGTCCTCATCTGAAAGACGTCCAAAGCTATTTGCCACGATTTTTCCGAGTCCTGTGGGGCCGCCCTTAATGTAGAAAAGATTGAGCATCATTCCTTTGATGTCCGGTGGGCGTGGGGCGAGGATTTCGGGGTCTCGGCCGATAATTATCGTATCCGTGTGGTGGCGAGCATGGCTCCACCTCCAAGCGATCGGATTTCGAAACAAGATAAACGATGCGATGTTATAGACTAAATCGTTCATCCACGATGTCTTGAATGCGGTTCCGTGGCTGCATTCATGCCAACGAGAATCGGAGGTCGATCCATATAGAACGCCATAGACCGCGAAAGCCGGAATCGCCCACCACGTGCCCCAGGAAAGGAAAGCGAGATATCCTGTCGAAACTAAAGCAACGACCCAAATGACAGTGTCTCTTATGGCTGGGCCGTCTTTGCGTCGCATCAGTTGCTTCAAACGTTTGCGTGGAATAGTGGAGGCGTACCAGTTTGCGGATACAAGTCCGTTGTCCTCAGCTCTCTGAGCTTCGGGACCCGTGAGGCTGTAGTCGCGTTTTGCGAATTGAGTGTTCATCGATTTTGAAACTCTAGAGATGTTGCATTACGTCTCTTTGCATTTTCGTGCGGTTCCTGGTTTGACTGGTTGGCCTGTATCAGCGCTTTCCAAGGCGGCGAAGCAAAGTTCCAGGCTGCGGGTGACAGTGGACGCGTCGTTGGCGGGCGGGCGATTTTCTTCAATTGCGCAAAGCAATTCTCCCATGGTTCCTTGAAATCCATTTTCGAACCAGTCTCCTTTTAGGTCCGGCTCGGATTGACCGCTGCTTGTGAAAAGCTGGACGGTCTGTTCCGTCAACTTGGGGCCTCGGCTGCGAAGCGTCCCAGCAGTTCCTACGATAGTGGTCATGTCTTCTTCGCCAAGACGGCAGTGAGCGTTGAAGCTCATGCGGACCTGAGCGTTTCCGTAGTCGATGATGACGCTGGCCACAGCGGGCGGGCGAATTTCTTGCTCATCGTGGCTGCAAACTGCGGCGAATACGGATTTTGCTTCGCGGCTGCCCATGAATTGATTCGCGATATCGAACCAATGGATACCGAAATCGAATAGAACCAAATGGTGGATACTTTCGAACGCTTCATTTCCTGCGATCCAAGTCTGATCCCATTGCAGGGAAAAATCGACGCTGGTTACCTGTCCGATCAATCCTTCTCGGACCGCTTGATTCATGTAGGCGAGGTGAGGCGCCCAACGTCCGTTTTGATTGACGGCAAGATTCACGTTTTGGGCTATGGCGAGTTCAATCAATTCCTCGGCGACATCCAAGTCGAGAGCGAAGGGCTTTTGACTGAGGACGTGTTTTCCAGCAAGGAGCGATTCC
>JAJFLS010000585.1 GCA_021772595.1 Opitutales bacterium | reverse complement strand
GCAGCTTGATCACGATATCCGATAGCAGCTTAGGAAGCGCGGGAATGCATTCGGCAGGCGCTTTCGGTTCAACAGCCAACTGCTGATGGACCAGTTCCAGCACATCCTCGCCTACAAACGGCGGAACGCCGACAAGCTGCTGGTAAAAAACGATGCCCAGCGAGTAGAGATCGCTCCGCGCGTCGACCGTTTCCATACGGGCCGCTTGTTCGGGCGAGGCATAGCGCATGGCTTCCACCGAGACGGAGTCTAACTGGGTGTCAGGGGGCTTTAGCTCAAATGCGTCATCGTCCTTTCGCTCGAACAATTCCGGGCGTATTTGACCGTGCCTGCCATGTTTGGCGTGCCAGGCGACGAGCGCGCTAGCCATTGAGGAAAAACTGCCAATGATCGATATGAAATCAGAAATTTCAGGTGGTGATGGATATGATTGCTTGTCCATTTTTCCCTCAAAATTACACCGGGTATTCTCTTAAAGGGGTAATATGCCTCTAGAGAGGCGAGAGATCACAACATTAAAGAAACACAATGAATACACAACTGATTAGTAAAAAAGAAGGAGTAGCCGGGCGCTATTTTTTCTGTCACCTGATTAGATACAATCGTCTTCGTCCAACGCTTCAGATCAAGACGGTGACAAGGACAAATATGATGACGAAGTGACATCTTTAATCAAATCTCCTTCGAGTATCCACCTGTAGCCGCGATCGCTGAACGATGGCGTCAATCTTCGGATTGCTTGAGGCATTGTTCGGCGAGGGCGCCGACGCCTTTGATGTCGAAGTTTCCGGCCAGCTCAAGGATGGCGTTGGCGAGGGGTTGGTAGCGGACGCTTTCGGCTGCGAGGTTGCTGGCCCAGTCGGAGATGCCGACGATGCTGCCGAGTTTGACGAATCCGGCCAGCTCTTCGAGCTTCTCCTTTGATGGCAGATAGAACTCCTCTTCTGGCGCTTTCTCTGATACTCTGTCCGCGTATTGCCATTCCAATGACAGATACTTCTCGAGTTGCGATGCCAGGTTGTTCCAGCTGATGGGCTTGTCCAGAATATCGGTGTATCCAGCCGCGAGCACCGCGGAGCGTGCCTCCTTGGATACGCTGGCTGAGGTGGAAATGAGCGGGATCCGGTCGAACCCCGGCATTCGCCTCAGGCGCCGAGCTGCTTCCAGGCCGTCGATGAGGGGCATCCTCCGGTCCATCAGGATGATGTCTGGTTTTACACTTTCGGCCAGCTTGAGGGCTTCGCGGCCGTTTTTCGCTTCGATGGTCTTGAAGCCAAGCGGGACGAGCATGTCGATCAGAACGGCACGGTTGGAGTGGATGTCGTCGACGATCAAGGCGGTGCGTGGCTCGCCATGGTAGCCGGTGATGGCGCGTTCTTGGCGCGCTTCGGGTGCGGCACTGGCGAGCGGGAAGGTGGCGTCGAACCAGAAGCGGCTGCCTTTTCCCAGTTCGCTCTCGACCTGGAGGGACCCACCCATCGCCTCGACCAAGCTGTGGCTGATGGCCAGACCGAGACCGGTTCCTTGGTTGCGTTGGATGGTGTCGCCGATCTGCTCGAAGGGCTCGAAGATTGTCTCGAGCTTGTCGGGCGGCAGGCCGATGCCGGTGTCCGTTACGTCGAAATGAAGAGTGCAGAATGAAGAATGAGGAATGTTCGGCTGGGATTCGCCATTTGCAACTCCGACCCGCAAGGTAACTTGTCCGCTGTCTGTGAATTTGACGGCGTTTCCGAGGAGGTTGAGCAGTACCTGCCGAAGGCGGGTCTCGTCAGCCTGGATGTTGTCGGGCAGGTCGGGCTCGGGCTCGTAGACGAGCTGGAGATCCTTCAGCTCGGTTCGCGCGCTGATGATGCCGACGATGGTTCGGAGAAAGGCAGGCAGGCTGGTTGGCTGGGGCTGCAGTTCGAGCTTTTTGGCCTCGATCTTCGAAAGGTCGAGGATGTCGTTGATGAGTGTGAGCAGGTGCTCTCCGCTTTCGCGGATCATGCCGAGGTGGCGGCTGGTCCGGGGCGTCTCATCTTCGCGCTGCATGATCTGGGAGAATCCCAAGACGGCGTTGAGGGGGGTGCGGAGCTCGTGGCTCATGTTGGCCAGGAACTCGCTCTTGGCCTGGTTGGCGACTTCCGCCTTCTCCTTGGCGATGTCAGACTGTTCTTTGGCTTGTTCAAGTTGCGCATTGCTTGTAGCCAGTTCTTGAGTACGTTCGAATACCTGCATCTCGAGCTCTCGCTCGCGGTGAATCGCGGTTTGACGTTGCCAAGAGAAAGTGCCGACAGCCAGAAACGCTACTAACGCAACCGCTACGCTTTTAAACCAAAGCGTCTGCCACCACGGCGGCAATACAGTGACTTGGATACTAATCCCTTCCTCATTCCATATGCCATCGTTATTGGAGGCTTTGACGCGGAAGATGTAGCTGCCCGGATCCAAATTCGTGTAGGTGGCGTAGCGGCGGTCTGATGTCGTATAGCTCCAATCCTCGTCGAAGCCTTCCATTTTGTAGGCGTATTGATTTTTCTCCGGGATAGAGTAGTTCAGCCCTGAATACTCAAAGGTAAAGACCGACTGATCGTGGCGTAGAACCAGGCTACCAGCGAGGTTGATGGCTTGCTCCAAGGGCGAGTCTTTGGCGCCAATCAGGACGGGCTGGTTGAACAGTTCAAAGCCGGTCAGGACCACTTGCGGTTTGCGTGGGTTGTCTCTTAGCTGTCCAGGATAAAAGGCGCTGACTCCTCCATAGCCCCCCAAGTAGATCCGCCCGTCAGATGTCTTGGCTATACTGCCTTGACTAAATTCGTTGCTCTGCAAACCGTCGCTTTCGTTGTAGTTGCGAAAGGTCTGGCTTTGCGGATCAAAGCGGGAAAGTCCGTTTTTGGTGCCCACCCACAATTGGCCCTGATTGTCGCCGGCGATGGATGTCACGAAATTATCCGCCAAACCGTCGCTTGTGGTATAGTGCTGGACGAATTGCTCTGCATCGGGATCGAATAAGAACAGGCCCGATTGGGCTCCTACCCATAGCATTCCATTTTCATCTGGGTAAAGTTCCTCTGGCGTGTTGAGTGCCGCTTGGGTAGGATGCTCGCGATCAAGCAAGAAGTAGGTGAAGACTCCGTTGATTGCGTCAAGCCGCAGCAACCCATTTCCAGATGCATCGGCGAGCCAAAATAGTCCCTCGCTCGAACCCTTGACCAATTGACGCAGCCAATGCCCGCTAATTCCAGTAGGGTTGTCTCTATCAACTGTATAATGGGTAAATTTTCGTCCGTCAAAATAGTCTAAGCCAACACCGTAAACGGATATCCAAAGCCCCCCTTTTTTATCTGAGATCAGTCCCGAAATATAGTTGCCGCCAATGCTGTTCGGATCTTTGGAATCGTGGAGATAGCGGGTAATGTTCTGTCCGTCAAAGAAGTTCAGGCCCTCCTCCGTGCCGATCCAGATTCCTCCGTTGGGATTTTCTTCGATGGATTTGACCGAATTGTAGCTAATGCTGGCGGGATCTTTGGAGTCATTCGTATAGCGGGTGAAGGCCCCCGTTCGCGGGTCGAATCGGTTGAGACCGTTTTGAGTGCCGATCCAGACGTTGCCGCGGCTGTCTGCCTCGACTGCGTTTGCGGATCCTCCGGTTAGACTGTTCGGGTCGCTGGGATTGTGGCGGTACGTGGTGAATTTTTCCGGCTCGATATCGAGACGATTCAAACCGCCACCGTTTGTACCGAAATAGACCGCGCCGGCATTGTCTTCATAGATGGTCCGGATATTGTTATTACTGAGACTGTGCGTTTGAATCGAGTCCTGGTAATAGCGTGTGAAGGTTTCGCGCCGTTGGTCGAACCAGTTTAGACCTTCAAGGGTGGCTACCCAGAAGCGACCTTGGCTGTCTTCGTAGGACCAGTAGATCCAATCGTCGCTTATGCTTCCGGGATCATCGGGTCGATGGAGATAGCGGATAAACGAATCGTTTTCTCGGTCAAAGCGGTTCAATCCGCTCTCGGTGGAGATCCATAAATCGCCTTGTCGATCCTGGAAGAGGTGCTGCAGATTGTTGTTGCTGAGGGTCGTCGGATCTTCGAGATCGGACTTATATTGGACGAATCGTCCGGTTTCACGATCGAAGCTCACCAAGCCTCCGTTGTTGCCGAGCCCAATCCAAAGCATCCCGGTTTCGCGGTTTTCCAGAATAGCGACGACGCCGAAGTGACCGAAATCAACTGAATCGTCCGATTCGTTCGGGTAGGTGTAGAATTTTTTAGTATCCCGATTGAATTTGCTCAAACCGCCTCTACTGCCCACCCATAGCGTGCCGCCCGAATCTTCGTAGAGTGATTTCACAACGGAATGGGGCAATTTGGCGGGATCGTTGGGATCGGGTGCAAAGCGAATGAAGCCGTCGGTATTGGGGTCGTAAAGATTCAGGCCGTCTCCCGCAGTGGCAACCCAGAGATTGTGGGCCCTGTCTTCGAGTAGCGTCCATATGAAGTTGCTACCGATGCTGGTCTCGTCTTCAAGATCCTGTTTGTAGACTTTGAAGTCGTAGCCGTCGTAGCGGTTCAGACCGCCCCCTTGAGTGGCTATCCAAATGAATCCTTGGCGGTCTTGCAGTACGCACATAACGCTTGAGCTCGAAAGCCCTTCTTGCAAAGACAGCCGAGTGAATTTAAGATCGGCCGCAGCCGTAGGTTCGTTCTGGGCGGCTGAATAGAACGAGAAGTTAAAGAATAGCAGCCAGGCCCAGAGGGCTGACGCTTTGCTCTGCTTCATCCGGTCGAAGGCTCTCTGTTTTCTACGTTTCAAACTGTGTGCTGGCTAATCTTGTGGACTCCTACCGCTGAGGGCTCCCTCTTTCTTTTGGCTATTAGGGAAGCTCTTGTTCCAGATTGTCGTTTCTGTGTTCACCATTAGCCACAGCTGATAAATTAGGCGTTCGACGAGCTCATGTCTAGTTTATCCATTCGATTGTAGTAAGGGTTTTCGGCGCGTGGTTTTCCTTGAGCGTTGCCGTTTTCTGTAGCCTCAATCGCTGGTCGCGGAATAGGAAACAAGACGAACCGCGATCAGCGATCGCGGCTACAGAGGAATCGGCGAGCGAGCTGGCGTCAGTCCTCGGCTCGCTTCAAGGATTGCTCGGCGAGGGCGCCGACGCCTTTGATGTCGAAGTTTCCGGCCAGCTCAAGGATGGCGTTGGCGAGGGGTTGGTAGCAGACGCTTTCGGCTGCGAGATGGCTGGCCCATTCTCCGATGCCGACGATGCTGCCGAGTTTGACGAATCCGGCCAGCTCCTCGAGCTTCTCCTTCGGGGGCAGGACGAATTCCTCTTCCGGCGTACTCTCAGATTCGCTGTCCGTGTATTTCCATTCCAATGACAGATGCATCTCGAGTTGCGATGCCAGGCTGTTCCAACTGATGGGCTTGTCCAGAATGTCGGTGTATCCGGCTGCGAGCACCTCAGAGCGGGCTTCCTTGGATACGCTGGCGGAGATGGAGATGAACGGGATCCGCTCGAGCCCCGGAATCTGCCTCAGACGCCGGGCAGTTTCCAGGCCGTCGATGACGGGCATTCTTCGGTCCATCAGGATGATGTCGGGCTGGGATTCGCGGGCCAGATCGAGGGCCTCTTCGCCGTTTTCGGCCTCGATAGTCCTGAATCCCAGAGGCTCTAGCAAGTCGACGAGGACGGCCCGGTTGGAGAGGATGTCGTCGACGATCAATGCGGTGCGTCGGTCGCCTTGGTAGCCGATGATGGATCGTTCCTGTTTCTCTTCGGCCGGCGCTGCGCTGGAGAGCGGGAAGGCGGCGTCGAACCAGAAGCGGCTGCCTTTTTCCAATTCGCTCTCGACTTGGAGGGAGCCTCCCATTGCCTCGACCAGATTGTGGCTGATGGCCAGACCCAGG
>JAJFLS010000584.1 GCA_021772595.1 Opitutales bacterium | reverse complement strand
TCCGCGCGCGGCCCCGCGGGTGACTTGGTGACGGCGTGATTGGGGGACTGGTGAATGGTGAATGGTGAATTGTGAATTGTGAATGGGGATGGCCGGAGCGACGCAGTCCTCCCTGCCATTGGAGTAGAGCTATCGACGAAGCTTTACATCGCGGGGCGGAGGGCGTTGTTTTTCGGGATGACCAAACCGAAGCGATCTTCTCGCCCAAAGCCTCCGTTGCCCATCTTGATTTACGCGGGTACGCGCTCGTCTTCGGATCAACTGTACTTGGGGAAATTCGGAGTGCCGGACCCGTTTATCTCGTTTAAGAAAGGGGCGAAGCGGTATGCGGTTCTCAATCAGCTGGAGTTCGGTCGCGGGAAGAAGGAGTCGGCGTTCGATACGATTCTTTCGCTGGAGGACTGGATCGCGAAAGCGAAGAAGGCGTTTGGCAGAAAGAGCGTTGGGATCGCGGAAGTCGTGGCGACCTTGGCGAAGGCGTATCGAATTGATGGATTCAGAGTGCCGGGGGATTTTCCTGCGTGGCTCGGGTTCGAGCTTTGCGATTTGGGGATCGAGGTGAAAGCTTCGAACGGGTCCATCTTTCCGGCTCGGGAAACGAAGAGTGATGAGGAGTTGAAGTTTCTTCGAGAGGGCAATCGATGCAGCGCTGCGGGGATTCGGGCGGCGGAGGAGATGCTGAAGGCCTCGACGATCAAGCGGGGTTATCTGTATATCGATGGGAAGCGGCTTACGTCGGAACGTTTGAAGGAGTCGATCGAGATTGCCTGTTTGCGAGCGGGGTCGGTATCAGCGGATACGATCGCGGCGGGCGGTGATCAGGCGTGCGATCCGCATTGCGGGGGATCGGGGCCGCTCAAGGCGAACGAGCTGATTATCGTGGATGTTTTTCCGAGAGTATCCAAGACTGGATACCATGGAGACATGACGCGGACGTTTTTGAAAGGTACGCCTTCGACTGCGCAGCGAAAGCTGGCGGCGGCGGTCCGCGGTTCGCACAAGCAAGCGATCGAGCAGGTGAAGACCGGAGTGAACGGGAAGAAGATCCATGCATCGGTCGTGTCGTATTTCGAGGAGCGGGATTTCGAGACGCGCCGCGACGAGAACGGGGCGGTCGGGTTTTTCCATGGGACGGGTCATGGCCTGGGTTTGGATGTACACGAAGCGCCGCGCGTTTCGAGCGTGAATTGCAGAATGAAGCGGAATGCGGTGATCACGATCGAGCCGGGCTTGTACTATCCGGGGCTGGGAGGGTGCCGGGTCGAGGACGTGGTGGCGGTTCAAGACGACGGGCCGAAGATGTTGAGCTCGTATCACTATAATTGGATTTTGAGGTAGGGGGGGTGGAAATGAAGAATGAAGAATTAGGAATTAAGAATTAGGAATGGAGACGGAGCGTTAGCGGAGCCGCCGCCGAGTCGGGGTCATGGATGAATGGCGAAGCAATGTGGAATGTGCTGTTGGATGTGAGGAAGAGGGGTTGAGGGTTTCTGAAAAATGCAATATACTGATTCTTTAATCCGGGACGGCGCCCGGACGCTACCCAATGATCGAGCGAAGCTCGAGAAGAAGGAAGGGTCTGTCGCCAATGGTAGGGCTGCTTATCCTTAAGCAGCCGTTGGTTTCCACGCCGTCCCGCTGAGCGGGACGACGTAGCTACTTCGAGAATTCGAAGTGGCAGCCGATTCAAGATCAGCCCTACCTTCGGGAGTGTCTAATAATTCAGTGTAGGAGCGGGTTTACCCCGCGATAGAACAGACGGGCATAAGATATAATAATAAAAATCGCGGGATAAACCCGCTCCTACAATTAACCGAATGTACAAGTATGGACTTATTGAATAGTCGTCTAGATCGGAAGGAACTGAACATTGCCTGAGCTGGCGGAAGTCGCGTACTATTGTTCCCGGTGGGATGTCGGGCGGGGCTGCGTTGTGGAGGCGGTTGAGGCGCATGAATCGACTCGCTGTTTCCGTGGATCGAATGGGCGGAAGATCGTCGAGGCCTTGCAAGGCGAGCGTCTGGTGGGATCGCGTGTTCATGGCAAGCGGATGCTGTTCGAGTTTTCAGATGGCTTGTGGCTCGGGCTGCATTTGGGGATGACAGGCAAGCTGCTGGTTCGGGAGAATGGCGAGGCGCGGGAACGGCACGATCATTTCGCGATGCGGACGAGCGCGGGTTGGCTTGTATTCAACGATCCCCGTCAGTTCGGAAAGGTGGAGCTGTTCGAAAGCGAATCGGTGCCAGCGTTTTGGGTGGATTTGCCACGCGAGGTGTTGTCGGAGGAATTTGACTACACGTTTTACAAATCGATTCTCGAGCGGCGGAAGCGTGCGGTATTGAAAAGCTTGTTACTTGTGCAGGAGCTGTTCCCTGGGGTCGGGAACTGGATGGCGGACGAGATTTTGTGGAGAGCTCGGATACGGCCGGACCGACGGGTTTCGTCGCTGGAGGAGAGCGAGCGGGTGGCGCTGTTCAATGCGCTGAAGTTCGTTTGTCGCGGGGCGATGAAGTATATTGCGCCTGATTTTAGCGATCCGCCGAAGAGTTGGTTGTTTCGGCATCGCTGGCGTGCGGGTGGTCATTGTCCGAGGTCGGGCGTGGCGTTGGAGAGGGACGACGTTGGTGGTAGGACGACGTGCTGGTGCGGGGAATGTCAGTTTTGAGAGATAGTGGGTGAATGGGGTGATGGGTGAATGGGGTGATGGGTGTGGGCATTCCGCTACGCGTTCAATTGGTAGGGAGGACTGGCTCAGTCCTCCATTTTCATTGGGTTGCTGGAGGACCGGGCCGGTTCTCCCTACCTCTTAGGTCTTACGGATCTACGGCGAGAGGCGTTCGATGGTCCAGTGGTTGTCGTCGGGTTTCGAATACAGGAATCGGTCGTGGACTCGGTTGCCGCTGCCTTGCCAGAATTCGATAGTCTTGGGCTTGACTCGGTAGCCGCCCCAGAACGAGGGGAGGGGGACATCGCCGTCTTTGAATTTGCGTTTCATCTCGGCGAGCTTGGCTTCGAGGAGCGAGCGGGTCGAGATGACGCTGCTTTGCTTGGAGGCCCAGGCCCCGATCCGGCTGCCGAACGGGCGCGTGACGAAATATTTGAGCGACTCGGCGGACGATATTTTCTCGGCGGTGCCGGTGATCGCGACTTGGCGGTGGATGCTCACCCAGGGGAAGAGTAGCGAGACTTTGTGGTTGCCGGCGATTTGGTGGGCTTTTCGGCTTTCGAAATTGGTGAAGAATACGAAGCCGGAAGCGTCGTAGTGTTTCAGGAGTACGGATCGCTGCCAGGGTTGCTGGTTTTCGTCGACCGTCGCGAGCGTCATGGCGTTGGGCTCGACGACTTGGAGCTCCTGAGCTTGATTGAACCAAAGCTGGAACTGCGTGAGGGGATCTTCGGAGAGGTCCTTTCGATGCAAGCTTTTCCCGGTGTAATCCTCTCTTAGCTGACTGATGTCGTCGGGCACGTGTGGGCTG
>JAJFLS010000583.1 GCA_021772595.1 Opitutales bacterium | reverse complement strand
CCGGGTCGTAGCCAAATCCTCCCGATCCCCTCCGCTCCCGCAAAATCGTCCCATGAACTTCCCCGACGAAAACGCGCTCTTCTCCGTGCGGCGCGACCGCAGCTAGATGACAGGCGAAATGCCCGCCTCGCTTCCCGTCCGGCATCGGCTCCATTTCGCGAATCAGCTTATCCAGATTCTCGCCATCCGTCGCCCCTTCGCCCGCGTACCGAGCTGAGAATATGCCCGGCTCGCCGCCAAACGCGTCGATGCAAATCCCGCTGTCGTCCGCCAGGGCGAGCCCGTCCTCGGGCAGCAGCGCCGCCAGCGCACGGGCCTTTTTCAACGCATTACCCGAAAAAGTGTCCTGGTCTTCCACGACGTCCGGCATGCCGCCCACCGCCGCCGGCGTATGGACTTCTATGTCGAGTCCCGCTTCGGCGAGCATGCGGCTCAGCTCTTCGATCTTGTGGAGATTACTCGTTGCTAAATACAGTCTCATCGACGTCCAAGTGAGACGGATACGAAATAAAGCCGCGCATCAACTGGTCATCCCCAAACGTCTCGTGTCGCACTCGTTCCAGCCGTAACGCATGCGAAAGCTTCTCGATCCTCATGCCTCGGTAGACCGGCTTCGCCTTGTCGTCTCCGAGCAAAATCGGCGCGCGGTAATTGAAATGGTAATCGAGCTGGCGCGTGTGCAGCAGCTCGCTCGTAAGTTTGCTCCCGCCTTCAAAATAGATCCCGTTGATCCCCACATCGTAGCATTTCTGCTTAAACTCGGTGAAAGGCACCTTCATGTTTTCCGCGGGCATCACCCACACATTCACGCCTTCGGTCTCCAGGCGACGAATGTAGCCCGTTCCCGCCGCGTCCGTTGTAACGACGATCGTGTTGTCGCGAAAATCGTCCGTGTAGATCGACGGCAAAAAGCGCTCCATTGCCGTGCGCAAAAGCCCATCAATGACGAACCGTACGCCGCACCATTCCTCCTCGCCGTCAATCCGGCTCGTCAATCGCGAGTCATCCTCGATCAATGTCCCCGCTCCGACACCGATCGCCGGAAAAAGGCGGCGCCAACGCATCACGTCTTGCCGAGCCACTTCGCCAGTGATCCACTTTGATTCCCCCGTGCGACAGGCGATCTTGCCGTCGATCGTCGTCGCGGATTTCGCCGCCAGCAGAGGCGAACGCTTGTTGACCCAGTGATTGAAAATCAGGTTCAAATCCTCGCAGTCCTCCGTCAGGATGCGGCGCTCCACTTGGACGCCCGCTTCCTTCAGCGCCTCCACGCCCTTGTTCTCAGGCTCCTGCACAGGATCGCCCGCTCCAATAAAAACGTACTTCAAACCCGACTCGACAATCGCCCGAACGCCCGATTCCAAGCGGTTCGAAGAGGCTCCCGGTTCAAGCGTCAGAAACAGCTTCGCCTCCGGCGCCGGCTTTCGGCCCAAGGATTTGAAAAGCCGCGACTCCAAACTCTGAGAGCCCGGCTGGATCACATTTTTGGTCGCGATGATATTGCCGTTCTCGACTAGAACCGCCCCGATCATCGCTTGCGGATGAGTCCGCCCCCATCCCTTGCGAGCCTCGTCCAGCGCCGCGTTCATGAATAATTCTTTTTCAGATCGAGTCATGAGAATTCGTAACGCGCTCGATTAGAGCAGTTTTCCCAAAGCATACAACCCTCAAAAGAGGGTTCAGTAAAGTCCTTCGCGATTATAGATGTACCTTCGTCACCATCTTTGTCTTTGTCATCGTCATTATCATCTGAAGCGTTGGAAAAGGACGTAGATGATGACGAAGACAAGGACGATGATGCCTAGTCGGATGGCAGAAAAAACGTATAGCCAAGTCCTGCCTCAACGCCGAAAAAGGCGTGCCTCGACCAGGTATTTTCCGGCCCACTCGCCCCGGCTCTATTCGCTGCTCACGAACGGATTGGTCGCTTTCTCCTGGCCCACCGTCGTCTGCGGTCCATGCCCTGGCAATACGCCGGTCTCCGCATCCAAGGTATAAATCTGCTCCCGAATCGATTGTTCCAAAGTCGGGAAGTCCCCGCCTACTAAATCCGTTCTCCCGATACTGCCCGCGAACAAAGCGTCGCCCACGAATGCCAACTTCAATGCTTGAAAATAGAAAAGCACGTTCCCAGGACAATGCCCCGGCACATGGCGAATCTCGACGCTCTCGCCGATCAGTTCGACCATGTCCCCCTGCCCGACCCAGTGGTCGATCATCACCGGCTCCAAAACCATATCCGGCGGATAGACGTACGGACGCATCACTTCGGGAGTCTCGTAGAATGCCTGGTCATCACGATGCCCGTAGACAGGATAACCCAATTTCTGGATACGCCCTGCATCCCCGATGTGATCGTAATGCCCATGCGTCAGCAGCAACGCCTTTAATTCGCAGCCCAGCTCTTCCAAAGCCGGTTTCACATCATCCCAAACGAAATGCGGGGCATCGATCAATACCGATTCCTTCCGATCCAAGTTCGACAGCAGAAACGCGTTCGTCTCGATGTAGCCCGAAGGAAATACCTCTAAGTTGAAAGACATGCCGCCAGAGTTCGGATTCACGCTTTCAAGGCAATCGCAAACCAGCGCGATCCAAATCCAGGTAGGGATGGACTGTCAAAGAGCCTGAGCGAAGTCGAAGGGCCAGGCCGTCCGCGAATGACTATTCAAAATCGCCCCCAGCGTTTTTGCTTTAAATCCCACCGAAATGCCCCTCAATTGCCCAGTTCCATGCAAACGCTCAAATTCGCAGTTCTCCCCGGTGACGGTATCGGCCCGGAAGTCATGAAAGTCGCGCTCGACGTGCTCCAAACCGCAGTCGCGCCCGAAGGCATCTCGCTCGACTACCAAGAAGCCGATGTCGGAGGCATCGCCATCGACAACCACGGAGCCGCCCTTCCGGACAGCACTGTCGCCATCTGCGCCGACGCGGACGCCATCCTT
>JAJFLS010000582.1 GCA_021772595.1 Opitutales bacterium | reverse complement strand
GAACTGACTTACTTAACAGTCTCCAAGCTGATATACGAAGCAATTCGCCTGCAAGCTCCTACATCCGAAATCCTTACTCCCGTAGCGGAATGTCTGCGACATTCCGACAGATCAACCGCGATCACGGATTAAACGTTATTTTCTGGCGAACCTTGGCGGGCAAAAGCGTGCCGTTCTTTCGGCCGGGCCTGAATTTCCATTTCTTTACAGCATTAATCGCTGGCTCCTCAAACTCCCTCCGGCTCGATGAGAGGACTTCGATACCGGTCGCTGTCCCATCAATTTCAACAGTCAATATTAGCTCCACGTAGCCACTGACTTGATTACGCCTCAATTGATCCGGATATGCCGGTTCTACTTTGCTCAGCAATTTGGGTGGCTGATCCGGAATCACATCTTCCGGGGGCGCAACGATAGGCATTGGTCTTTCGGCTGCGCTGATATGATTCGCTTTGCGGTTCCAGATTTCCTCTAATTCATCAATTCGCGCCAAGTCCTTCTCCACCCGATTTCCGACATACTTATCTTCCGCTAGATACTTCAATTGATCCCGCGCTTTTTCGAAATCATTGCTAGCCAAAGCTCTCTCTGCCTCCGCGACCGCTTGCTCTAAAGCGTATTCAGAATTCAGTTGCTCGTTAAGAGCTGTTTGAAACTCCGTCCGCTCACCGATCTCTTGATCTTCATCCAACGAATCGAGAAGCGATCTAGCCAATACTAATTCGCCCAGATCAGCCGCTTCACGCGCTTGCTCATATACGTCTTTCGCTTTCAAAGCGCGGGTTCGCTTCATCTCGGCCTTCGCTTGAACTCCGACGTGATCGTTTTTTTCGAATTTGCTGATCTGCTCGATCGCCTCCTCGAAATCGCGCTGAACAGTCGCCAGCTTCGACAGCTTCAAAACCCGAGCGTAATCCCTCTTCGCGACAAACTTAGCGACCGGGACTTCGTAGCGAATGCGCTCCTCTTTCGCGATCTCCGAGCGGATCACCGCCTCGTCAAGCTTCTCTCCGCCAATCGCCGCCAGCGCGTCTTTGAATTCACCCTTTTCCGAGAACTCCTCCGCTGACCCAAGGCGTTGCTTGGCAGGAGATTTCTCCATGTATTTACCAAGCCATTTAACGAAAGACTCATAGGTTTCCCTGCGATAGCGGGCCAACGATTGTTCAGCAGCTGTTCCGTCGCTCGCGGCAACGCGCTCCGCCCCTTTAAGGTCATTCAGACGAATTTCAGTTTTCTCGATTTGATCGCTAATCATGTCAAGCAGGGCCTTCAGAGAAGCTCGCTCTACATCCAACTCCACTCGCAATTTCTCCTTCAACTCCGCTCGCTCCCGGCGCGTTTCTTCCGCCAGCCGAGCTGCTTCCGACGCGCGAGCCGCCTCGGCCTCCGCCACCAAACGAACACGTTCCTGCTCAGCCGAAATGCCCTGCCATTTCCAAACGCCAAGCAACAAGCAGACGAAAACGAAAACGCCTCCGGCAATATACAACAATCGCCTGCTTTTCCCTTCTGAAGAATCCAAATCCTTCACATCTTCAGAAGTCGCCTCCGCGACGAGTGGAACCTCATCCGTATCACTGTCCGCAACTACAGGTTCACCCTCAGGAACCTCGCCTCCGAAAATTGGCAACTCTTTCGCGTCGATGCTCGACTCCACGCACTCGATCGCCTCGTCGATCTGACCTAGCGCTTCCCGATATTTGTTTTCCAATCCAGGAGTTGGAGCATTGCTCTGCTTCGCATTCAACTTGTCGCGCATTTCTCGATACGCGCGGTGACGGTCTTTTTCCTTAGCCCCAGGTTTCAGGCCAAGTATCCGATAAGATTCTTCCAGTGTCATGATGGATCGAAAACGAGTTGGAGCGACTGAATCCATTTCCCAGATCAACGCATCTATAGTTAAAACAAGCGACTGCCCTCGAATCAATCACGAATCCTTCGTCCTTTCATTCCATCATTGCCTTTCGATCGACCACCTTTTTGTATTTGTTACCAATGTCGCCCGAACTCCTAACACCCGCCAAGCGTCCCTTTCACGTGATGGCCAAGGCTATCGGCCCCAAGTGCAATCTGGATTGCCAATACTGCTTTTATCTCGAAAAGGAGGCCTTATTCGCGAAATCCGAGCGCTATCGCATGCCGGACGACCTGCTAGAACGCTACATATCGGGTTACATCGCCTCCCAGCCGACCGATGCCGTCCAATTCGCTTGGCAAGGCGGCGAACCCACGCTTCTCGGCGTTAAATATTTTCAGCGAATCCTCGAACTTCAGCGGAAACACGCTCAGGGCAAGCGCATCGAAAACGCGCTCCAAACTAACGGCACATTGCTCGACGATCGCTGGGCGGAATTTCTCGCGGAGAACGAGTTTCTTGTCGGCGTCAGCATCGATGGCCCGGAAGAGCTCCACAATGCCTACCGACTCAAACGAAATGGAACGGGCTCTTTCAAAGAAGTTCTACGCGGCATTCGAGTTCTCCAGAAACATGGCGTCCTATGGAACTCGCTCACATGCGTCAACGCAGCCAATTCGAAACATCCGCAAAAGGTCTACAAGTTCCTGAAAGGCATCGGCTCCCGCCACATTCAATTCATCCCGATCGTCGAAAGGCAACCCAACGCCCAAGCCCGCGAACTCGGACTTGATCTCTCGACACCACCTGCTCCGGATTCGCCCGAAGCGGATCCCGAGATGATGCCCTGGTCCGTTCGACCGAGAGACTATGGCGATTTTCTGGTAAACCTATTCAATACTTGGGTACGCCACGATGTTGGAAAGGTTTTCGTTCAGATCTTCGAAGTTAGCTTCTCCAAGTGGATAGGCAAGCCCGGCGGACTCTGCATTTTCTCCGAAACTTGCGGTGATGCGGTCGCGCTCGAACACGACGGCTCGATCTATTCCTGCGACCACTACGTGTATCCGGAATTCAAGCTCGGAAACGTGAGAGACAACCCGTTCTCGGACATGATCGGATCAGAAAAGCAGCGCAAGTTCGGCCAGGACAAATTCGACACGCTTCCCCAAAAATGCTTGGACTGCGCGTTCCGCCCCGCCTGTAACGGAGGCTGCCCCAAGCATCGATCCGCAACCACCGAAAGCGGAGAGCCTGGCCTAAACTACCTCTGCGATGGCTACTACAAATTCTTCAGCCACGCCGATCCCTACTTCAGAGTGATGGCCAATCTCTTCCAACAACGCCAATCGCCCGCAGCGATAATGGACCTCATCAAAAAGAAGCGACTACCCGGCTTGAGGTAGAGCCAAAAGGTTGGGACCAATCTCGCTCAGCGCGGGACGTTCAGAAACTCGACTACTCGGAAAACACCGAAACTGAGCTCGTCTTAAAAAGCAAAAACACCGAAAGACCGGGCTGCAATGAAAGCTCTTCGATCGCATCATGAGTGACCTCGACTACAATCAGAGGAGCCGAATCCGCCACGCGCGCCATCACAAGCATTCGCGTTCCAGCGCTTTCGGTCTTCTCGATTCGAGCCGCTAAGCAGTTGCGGGCCGAAAGCCCCTTCGGTTTTTCCGTGCCAATCAACACGTCATCGGAAGCGATACTCGCGACCAAGGACTCGCCTACTTTCGTCGTCGTTCTCGGAATCCGGATACGCGTCGGACTTTCGACATCCATCAACTCCATGGTCGCGCAGCGTTCATCAGATTCTACGATCACGCCCGAAAACACATTTTCAAATCCTTGCTCCTTCGCCGTATCGAAAACATCCTCACGCGTAAAGACTTCACCCGGAATTCCAGTAGCCACAACGCGACCGTCTCTCAACACAAGGATTTCGTCGCACAAAGTCTGCAGTTCGATCGGATTGTGAGATACCACCACCATCGGCAAATCAAACGCGTCGCGAACTCGAATCAAAAAGGGAAGAATTTTCCGCCTCAATGGAGCGTCGAGCGACGACAACGGTTCGTCAAGCAAGAGTAGCTGCGGCCCAGAGCAAAGCGCTCTCCCCAACGCCACACGTTGTCGTTCGCCCCCAGAAAGCTCGGTGATTCGTCGATCGAGCAGCGCTCCGAGATCCAACACCGCCACCACGTTTTCAAAGACATCCCCAAAATCGACGCCGTTCTCTATCGCCCGTCGCTTTCCCATCTCGAGGTTTCCGCGAACATCGCGATGAGGAAAAAGCAAATGGTCCTGCGGCACATAGCCAACGCGTCGCGAACTCGCGGGCATGAAAGTTCCGCCACTCGAATCCAACCAAGTATCTCCCGAAAAGCGCACCACTCCTTCGCCTACCGGACGCAATCCCGCAAGGCTCTCTAGCAAAGTCGTTTTCCCAGAACCGGAAACGCCGAACACCCCAAACACACGCTCATTCCCCGTGTATTCAATATCCAACTCGAACTGCTCCAAGGGAACGTTCAAACGAATATCGAAGAGCGGATTCTCTGATTTCATCTTCCGCTCCCTCCTGTGGCATGCTTGCTTTGCGACAATCGCTCGGTCGCATACACCATCACGAACCCGACGAGCAAAGCGACGATCAACAGGCGATTGGCTATGGCATCGTTCCCGCTCTGCTGAGCGCTATAAATTGCCGACGACAAAGTTTGGGTACGGCCAGGAATATTGCCTGCAACGATAACCGATGCCCCAAACTCGCCAAGCGCCCGCGCAAAACTAAGAAGCGTCGCTACGACCAAACCGCGAGAAGCGAGCGGCAGAGTAATCGTTGCAAACGTCCTCCATGCCCCAAAGCCCAAGCTTCGCCCCATCGCCTCCAAACGCGGGTTCACCTCCTCAAACGCCACGCGAGCCGTTCTAACGAACAGCGGAAACGACATGACTGAACAAGCAATCACAACGGCTTTCCAGCTCAACAGAATATCCAAATCGATTCCCAGCAGCCGATCGCCCACCAACCCGTCACTCGCGAAAATCCGAAGCATCAGATAGCCCACCGCCGTAGGCGGAAGAACCAGCGGCAAAGTCGTCACGGTCGACAGCACGCTCTTCCCCCAAAACGATCGCCTCGCCAGCAGATAAGCCAAAGCCAATCCAGGGATCGCAACCACCACGCTAGCCATAGCCGCCCAGAGCAATGTAGAAAAAACTGTCTCGTAAATCGTTGGCATGGTTAGAGATACCAGATCGCCCGCAAGCAAGCTGCTACAACGAACTTCATCCGAACACGCTTCGCTTGCAAGCGCTATCGATCTTCACTTCTTAGTGAAACAGGTAGAAAAGACCGGCCCGGACCTCCGCATTCGCAAGGCACTAAGAGTACCGAGCCAGTCCTCCCTACCATTCCGCACACATCCTTCCCCCCAAAGCCTCGACCGTTTAATTTACAACGTTGTAATTTAAACGGTCTGAGCTTTGTTTCGGGTTTTTCAATTGCCGTCCCCGCTCTCGAATCCGTACCGCTCGATAATCTCCGTGGCGACGTCGGAGCGAACAAATCGGTAGAACGCGGCGCTATCGGATGGATTCGGCCGGTCGCTCATCAAGGCGATTGGATACCAGACATCCGCGCTCGGTGACTCCAGCAACAAACGGGCGCGATCTTTGGCATTCAAATAGTCCGTTCGATAGACGATCCCGATCGAGTCTTCCCGACCGAGAGCCTGGGCTAGAGCCGCCCTCACATCAGGAGCCGGCGACACGCGATCGCGAGCGTTCTCCCAAACCGTCGTCTCGCCGCAATCCGCCTTCTCGAGCCAGTTTTTAGCATAGCGGCCTGCCGGTACCGCATTCGGATCTCCGATACAGAGAAATTTAAAATCCAAATCACAGAGATCTTCTAGCCGATGCACTTCCCAATCTGAATTCGCGCCGCAAACTACTACCATCCGATTCGACAACAGTCTGCTCTTCGATCCCTCCTCGATCCGGCCTTCACCCTCCAGAAATCCCATCCATCGCTCGTCTGCGCTGATGAACAAATCTACCTGACGCGAGGCCGCGATCTGTTGGGCGAGGACATTTGAACCCGCGAAATTGAAAGCGATTTCGACGCCCGATTCTTCTTCAAACGCTTTCCCGACCTCCATCAGAGCATCGCTCAAACTTGCAGCCGCGAAGACCACTACTTCACGACTTCCCGTATCCGATCCTCTTTGACAACCCTGCAAAACGAGAACCGCCAAGAGCAGCAAACCCGCTCCACC
>JAJFLS010000581.1 GCA_021772595.1 Opitutales bacterium | reverse complement strand
TCGGTCCTCCGAGCAATGAGACAATATTTGGAGGACCGAGCCGGTCCCCCCTACCTCTCCCCCAATCAAATCCCAGGATCGAAGCCGCCCAGATCGCCGTTCTCGATCTGCTGGTTCATGCCGAGCGCCGGAGCGCTTTCCTTGCAGGCTCCGATGTTCTTTGCCGGCACGCCGACCACCGTGCAATGAGCTTTCACGCTTTTCAGAACCACGCTTCCTGCGCCGATCTTCGCGCCTTCGCCAATCTTGATATTGCCGAGCACCTTCGCGCCTGCCGCGATCAGTACGCCGTTCCCCACCTTCGGATGACGATCGCCGTGCTCTTTTCCCGTACCGCCCAAAGTAACCTCTTGCATAATCGATACATTGTTGCCGACTACTGCCGTCTCCCCAATCACAACACCCGTTGCATGGTCGATGAGGATGCCTTTCCCCACTGTCGCCGCAGGATGTATGTCCACTCCGAATACCTTGGAGATCAAACTCTGCAGATAGAGCGCTAAGGTCTTGCGATCCTCGTACCACAGATAGTGCGCGAATCGATACGCGGACAGCGCATGAAATCCTTTGAAGAACAGAAACGGTGTCAGATAACCACCCGCCGCCGGGTCGCGATCCGCAACGGCTTGCAAGTCGGAACGAACGCTTTCGCGAAGACCGTCCTCCGTTTCGAGTACCTCCAGAAAAAGATCTCTCAAAGTGATGCTTGGCAGGATGTCGTCCCGCAACTTCGACGCCAGCGTATAGCTCAGCGCAGCATCGAACGACTTCTGTCCCAGAATCGTCTCCTGCAAGTATGCTCCAAGCAATCGCTCAGTCGATGCCGACTTCTCGGCGTCCTCCCTCAGGCTCTCCCAAATGCTGTCTGTTTGCGCGCTCATGGCTAAAACGGAGCTACAATGCGAGCTTGAGGCGCGTTTGCAAATCGAATTGCCACGCCGCCCCAATTCCAATTAGCCACCGGATTTGCCCCAAATTTTTCCCTATGAAACATTTAGATTGCATTTGCCTTAACAACCCGCAGTTTTTTTCGCTCGAACGAAGGTTCACCGCTGTTCCCGATCAACTTTTGACTGATAAATCCCGAACCTACGAATCTTCAACAACTTACCTAAGCCATCCTGCTCTTTCGAAAGACCTCTAGCAACATGAAGAAACTCATCGCATTCACCATCGCTGCCCTGGCACTCGCAGCCGTTTCCTCCGCCGACGTCATTGTCACCAAAAGCGGTTCAACCATTAAAGGAAAGATCAAAGGGATCGAAGACGGAAAGATCACCATCAGCACCGATTTCGCCGGCGACATCGTAGTCGACAAAGCCCAGGTCGACCAGTTCTCGACCGACGAACCGATTTTCGTCTCCTTCGACAGCGGATCTTCCTACGTGGGCAAAGTCAGCGGGTCGAATGACGGCGCTCTCAAAATCGCAACCGAAGACGGAGAGCTCGCCACGTCGGTCGAAAAAATTGCCGAAAGCTGGCAGCCCGGCGCCGATAGCCCCGCAAAATTACGGCAGGACGCCGAAATGGAGAAACTCAGACGCAAGTGGGCCTACGAAGCCGCCTTTGACCTCACCGGCAAAAGCGGCAACTCCAACAGTAACGGAATGGCGATGAGTTTTCGCGCCAAGCTGCAAGGACCCGACGACAAGCTAGAATTCTTTTCTCGAGCGAATTTCGAGGAAACCGACGATTCGAAAAGCGCCGACGACGCCCGCGCCGGCGTCGATTACACGAACCAGATCAACGACAAATGGAACTGGTACGTGAGCAGCGAATTCGGCCGCGACGTTATCAAGGACACCGACTTGTTCGTCAACACGGCCGCGGGCTTCGGATATACTTTCGCCAACACCGACACACGCTTCCTCAATGTTCGAGGCGGTCTCGGCTACCGGTTTGAAGACTACAGTGACTTCTCCGGACGCGAAGAGCTCAGCGCCGCCAGTCTTGACCTCGGACTCGAGCACAAGGAAACGCTTAAATGGGGCAAGTTGGTCAACCGCATCAAAATCACCCCGACGATCGAAGACTTCGGCAGCTTCCGTCTCTACCAAGACACGGCGATCGACCTTCCACTCAAAGCGGAAAAATACAGCGTCCGCCTAGGCTTCGCCAATGACTTCGACAGCGACGCCGAACTCAGCGGTAAAGACGATCTGGATACCACCTACTACATCCGCCTAGTCCTCAACTGGGATTGATCCAAAAATCTGAACGACGCAGTCGTCCAGCTACGCGTAGCAAATTCCAGTAGCGGAGCGACTGCGGCGCTCCGGCCCCAGTCCTCGTCTTAGTCTTAATCTTCGTCTTTGTCTTCGTCTTCGTCTTCGTCTAACTCAAAGGACGAAGACAATGCCATGAAGACTCGGGGCGGCGCCCGAGCGCTACCTTTTTCTCGAGCGAAGCTCGAGCACTGGGTCGGGTCCGGGCGCCGCCCCGGACGAAGACGAAGACGAGGACGAAGACTTTCTACTCCTCCACACCAAACACAGCGTCGACGTAGTTGTCGATCTGGTACGCTTGGAGGTCCTCGGCCTTTTCCCCAAAACCGAGAAAGAAGATCGGAAGCTTCAATTCACGATAGATCCCCACGAGCGAACCGCCTCGGCTCGTTCCGTCGAGCTTCGTAACGACGAGTCCATCGAGCCCAAACTTCTCGTGAAACACGCGGGCTTGCTCGATCGAATTCGAGCCCAAGCTGCCATCCACAACGAGCAAGCTATAATGCGGCGCGGACTCGTCGTGCTTCTGCATAACGCGACGGATCTTGGCGAGTTCGTCCATCAGATTGCTCTTCGTGTGCAAACGGCCCGCCGTGTCGACAATCAAAGTGTCCTTGCCCCGACTCTTGGCTGCCTGCCAAGCATCGAACGCGACCGCCGCGGCATCCGCCCCGCGTTCTCCGGAAACGATGTCCAGGTCCAGCCGCGTCGTCCACTCCTTCAATTGCTCGATCGCCGCCGCCCGAAACGTATCGCACGCCGCAACTAGCACTTGACGCCCGTCGGTCTTGCACTGGCTCCCAATTTTCGCCGTGGTGGTCGTCTTGCCCGATCCGTTCACTCCAATCAAGCAAATCACCGTCGGACGATCTTCTTTGAATTCGATCACTCCTTCCGATCCCTGGAGGACGCGACGGAGGACTGCGGACCCGATCGCCGCTACGTCCTTCCCCTGCAAGTCCTTGTCTTTTCGATACGCTTGCTTGGTTTCCTCGATGATCTCTTCGGTCGTCTCGTATCCAAAATCTGCGGCATACAAAGCTTCCTCTAGTTCCTCAATCGAAGAAGCGTCTAGCTTCGCTCGACGAAAAATTCCGCCGGTCTTGTCGGCGATGTTCTTGGCCGATTTCGACAGCCCTTCTTTGAACTTCTTAAATAGCGATAACATGTTCCAACTCGTTTGATAATCGCGCGACCGTCCGCGTCAATACGCCGCGACCTCTATTCCCAGCTCGCGCTCCGCGAAGGCCGATCCAGCTGCCCGCGAAGTTTGTCGAGGATGCCGTTCACGAAGCGGCGTGATTCCTCAGCCGAGTAGGCCTTGCTCAGATCGATCGCCTCATTGATCGTAACGATCGGAGGAATATCCTTCCGAAAAAGCAGTTCGTAAATCGCCATGCGCAGAATCGAAAGATCGATTTTCGCAATACGGTCGAAATCCCAGTTCTTCGCGATTTCCTTTATCTTCGCGTCGATCGCATCTCGATTCTCAAGCACGCCGAAAATCAGTTCCTCCGCGAAGGCGTAGTAGTCGCGCTCCTCCTCCTGCTCCTTGAAGAACAGGCGCAAACCTTCGTTGATTTCGACCGGAGGATTGATCGACCAGGAATAGAGATACTGCATGCACGCGATGCGGCACAGTCGACGCTGCGGTTTTTTGCCTTCAGACATAACGCGTTAGCTGTAGTTGCGACGCAAGCGCGCCATTTCCAGGGCGCATTGACCGAATTCCGAACCTTTAGGAATCGCGCCAACACACCGCTCTTTAACTTGCTCCTCGTCATCACCCACAATCACGCCATTGACCACCGGAGTGCCAGCGGTCAACGCGACCTCTTGCAAGCCCATGTTCGCCGAATCCGCGACAAGCTCGTAGTGCTTCGTCCCGCCCGCGATGACCACGCCCAAGGCCACGATGGCATCGAAACGCTTCTTCGTCATCACTAGCTGTGCCGCTATCGGCAATTCATTCGACCCGGGAACGCGCTCCACGAGAATGTTCTCTTTCGGAACTCCCGCCTTTTCGAGCTCCGCCAGAACCCCATTCAAAAGTCCATCGACGTAGACCTGGTTGTACCGAGCAGCGACTATCGCGATCAAGAGATCGGATCCGTCAATTTCGGATGGCTTTGGAGAAAGTCGGCTCATATTAAGAACAGGTGGAAGGAGACACGGAAATGCGCTCGTTCCCGAGCCATGTAAAGGCGGAATTCGGATTTATCGAAAATGGAAGGGGATTATCCCACGAAGGACACAGAATTCACGAAGAGATAAAAATTCAAAAACGAAACCTTCGTGTTTCTTCGTGGACTTCGTGGGAGAATCAATTTTTAATCCTACAACTCGACTTGCTCCACGATCTCCAACCCGTAGCCGTCGAGTCCCACTACATTGCGGCTCGTATTGGACAGCAGACGGATTTTCTCCAATCCGAGCGCCACTAGAATCTGCGCCCCAATCCCGTAATCCCGAAGCCCCATCGATCCAGGCTTCCCCTCCTTCGACGCCTCGATCAAAGAAAACCCCTTGTCCGGACGGCTGATGAAAACCACCGCCCCCAAGCCTTCCTCGGAAATTCGCTTCATCGCCGCATGCAACGGATCGCTACTCTGACCACCGACTTTCTTGAACAAATCCGTAAACAGATTCTCGGCGTGGACCCGCACGAGCGTCGGCGAGCCATCGAGATTTCCAGCGACAAGCGCGTAGTGCTCCAAGTGATCGAGCTTACTCCGGAAAATCTTCAGCGAATACGTGCCGAGCTCGCTTGCGAACGGCATCTCGCGCACCAGCTCCACAAGCTTGTCCCGCTTGCTCCGGTATTCGATCAGGGCCGCGATGGAAATCATCTTCAAGCCGTGCCGCTGCTTGAACGCGTACAGTTCGGGAACCCGAGCCATCGTCCCGTCGTCGTTGAGAATCTCGCACACCACGCCACATGGGAACAGCCCCGCAAGGGAAGCCAGGTCGATCGCCGCCTCCGTGTGCCCCGCCCGCTCGAGCACGCCGCCGTCCTTCGCCTTCAAAGGGAAAATGTGCCCCGGCTGCACGAATTCGTCCGGCCGCGTGTCGGGATTTCCGAGCAGCTGGATCGTCCGAAAACGATCGTAGGCACTGATCCCCGTAGTGATCCCCTCCGCCGCGTCCACCGAAACGGTGAAGTCCGTTTTGTGGGCCTCGCGATTTTCGTCGACCATCCGCGTGATCCCGAGTTGCTGCAAATGGTGCCCCGTGCAAGGCGCGCAGATCAATCCCCGGGCATGCTGGATCATCATGTTGACCGATTCGGGCGTCACTTTCGCCGCCGCGATAATCAAGTCGCCCTCGTTCTCGCGATCCTCGTCATCCGTCACAATAACGGGACGCCCCGCCGCCACTTCCGCGATGGCCTCTTCTACGCTATCGAATGCGATTTCCTGGTCGATCTGACTCATAATTCTGCCCAGTGAAACGCCTGCTCGCTCGATGACAACCCGTTATCCCGCCCGAAGCTCCGAAAGATCTGCAGTCATTGCAACAATGCAGAAGCGGCTTTACGCCGCGATAGACGCAATTCGAATCGCGGCATAAAGCCACTACCACGCCTCATTCAGGCAAAGAAAAAGCGAGGCTTCGTTCGAAAGCCCCGCTTTTAACAATCCATCTTAAATAGGAATAATATCTAAAATTTAGGAATGATTCAATTATGCGTGTTCAGATTATATCGGCCCCACATTTAGCAACTTTAAGTAAAGGCGCTCATTTCTTTCAAAAATCGCTGGGGAAAGCGCTCAAGCTACGCCGATAGCCGCGCTTAAAAAGAATTATAAGTGATAGGCTTCTCACCTCATTTTATTCTGCATCAGCAACTTACAAGAGTGCAGCAATACACCAAGTAATCCTGCGAACGGCCAGAACTCTATTGATCTTTTTTCTCGATCTTTTTTCTCGATCCACGCTTTCTAAGCCCTGCAAATCCGCAGGAACCCGTGATAATCGCCGAAAATCTCACCAAAACCTTCCGTGATCGAAAACGCGGGCTCGTCCGCGCCGTCAGCAATCTCAGCCTCACCTGCGAGCCCGGGCGGATATTCGGCCTTCTCGGGGCAAACGGCGCCGGCAAGACCACCACCCTCCGCATGCTGGGCACCCTCCTCGAGCCGACTTCCGGCAGCGCGAGCATCGCCGGGTACGATGTGCGCGAAAGCCCCGAGGACGTCCGCCGCAGCATCGGCTTCCTCTCCGGCAGCACCGCGCTCTACGGCCGCCTCACCGCCCGGGAGATGATCGAGTACTTCGGAAAGCTCAACGGAATGAGCGGCTCCGAACTCGCGACGCGGATAGACGAGCTCGTCGAGCGGCTCGAAATCGGGGAATTCCAAAACGGCCGCTGCGACAAGCTCTCCACCGGCCAGAAGCAACGCGTCTCCATCGCCCGATCCATCGTCCACCACCCGCCCGTCATGATCTTCGACGAACCCACAACCGGGCTCGATGTCATGACCTCCCAGACAATCATGGCCTTCATCGAGCAATGCCGGACCGAGAATCTGACCGTCGTTTTCTCCACCCACATCATGAGCGAAGTGGAGCGGCTTTGCGATCACGTCGCCATCGTCCACCGAGGCCGTATCGCAGCCGAAGGCACCGTCGATGAGCTCCACGCGCAGACCGGTGAGAAGGCCATGGAAAATGCCTTTCTGAAAATCGTTAACCAAATGGAGGCGAACGATGTTCAATAAGTCGCTTAGCTTCGTCGTATTTCGCAAGGAGCTCCGCGAAACTCTCCGCGACAAGCGCGTCATCCTCGGCGTAATCATATCTCCACTACTGATCACTCCGCTCATCCTCGGCACCGTAATGTTCTTCGCCGGAAAGAAGGTGAGCGACATGAGCAGTTCCGTTTTGAATATCGGAATCGTCGAGCAAGGCTCTTTTCCGGAGCTGATCGACAGAATCGAGAGCAACGAATCGGTTAAGACGCAGCGATTCGAAACCCGCTACGCTGCCGAGACTGCCTTGAGGGAACGCAACGCTCGTGCCATCCTCGTCGTGTCCGAAAACGCGCAGACGGAATTCCAAAGCAACCGATCCGCTTCCCTGGAAATTATCTACGACCTCGCCAACGAGAAATCCCAGAACGCGCAAAATCGCTTGACGGGAATGATCCGAAAATTCGACAAAGAATCCCTGGTCCAACGAATCCGCTCCGAAAACCTACCCGAAAACTTCGCGAAGCCGACGAGCATCGAGACCACAAGCATCGCCTCGGGCGAATCCACTGGAGCGTTCATACTCGGAATGTTTCTGCCCTACCTAATTGTCATCAGCGCGGCCTTCGGAGGAATACAAACCGCGTTCGACCTATGCGCGGGCGAAAAAGAGCGCGGCACGATGGAGACGCTACTCGTGTCTCCAGCTTCTCGGTACGAAATCGTCCAAGGGAAACTTCTCACGATTTTCACCGTCAGCCTAGTCGCGTCCATCTGCGCGATCACCGGCATAGTTGTCCCGCTTTCGCTAGGGCTGGAGAAATTCAACGAGATCATCGATATCAATATCTCCATCGAACTTACCTCCGTCTTCGCTATGCTGTTGATCGTAATCCCCTTGGCCCTGTTCACGTCCTCGCTTCTGCTCGTCATCTCGAGCTTCGCCCGCAACCAGAAAGAAGCGCAGACCTACATTCTCCCGTTCATCTCGATCGTGCTCTTCCCCGCGATGATCTCCTCGATCCTCGGGGCGGAAACGCAGCTCTACACCGCGTTCATCCCGGTGCTGAACATATCCCTGACGATGAAGCAAATCCTCGGCAACATCTTCGACCCGACCTACTTCGCCATCGCCCTGACGAGCTCGTTCATCTACGCCCTCATCGTCATGCGCCTCTCCGCCGCCCTCTTCCAACGAGAGCAAATCCTGTTTCGAACCTAGCCCAATGGTAGGGCTGATTATCCCTAATCAGCCGACACTCGCCGCTCCGTTCATCGAATCCCGTAGCGGAACGACTGCGTCGTTCCGAAAACGGAATTAACGTTCCCAAGCTAATCAGGCTTTACGCCTCCCTCCCAAGCCCTCAATAATTCTCGAACGTACCAACCCATTTTCAACACGAACACGTAAAACCGATGAGTTCCGAGCCCGTAATCTTCAACAACACCGTTCTTCGCGACGGTCACCAATCACTTGCCGCCACGCGCATGACGACCGAGCAGATGCTCCCGGCGCTCGAAATCCTCGACGGGATCGGATTCGGCTGCCTGGAAACCTGGGGCGGAGCGACCATCGACGCGGGACTGCGCTTCCTCAAGGAATTTCCCTTCGACCGCCTCGACGCCATCCGCGCCAAGACGAAGACCAAGCACATGATGCTCCTTCGCGGT
>JAJFLS010000059.1 GCA_021772595.1 Opitutales bacterium | reverse complement strand
GTCCGTGGGCGGTCCGATGTCCAGCTGCGCGTCAGGGAAGAGCCGGAGGACCGCGGTCGCGAGAATGTGCGCCGAGGAGTGGCGGATCTCTTCAAGAGGAGTCATGTTCGCTTTCATGTCGTAAAGGTGATGATGATCGAAAGGGTTTTAGGCTGTAGGTGTTTAGGGAGTGGGATTCAAGGCAGATATCGAGTGGGTGGTTTCTTAGCGACTATTAATGTAAGTCAGTTCGGCGAATCGTTGGAACGGGACGGCGCCCGTTCACTACCCTGAGATTCCTTTAAATAGGTAGCGTTCGGGCGCCGCCCCGAATGTATTTCCACTTATTGGACATTCTCTTAGATTCGTTCGATTTCGTAGCCGTCTTTTTGGTCGAGGATTTTCCAGCCTTCGGTTTGGAGCGCGTCGCGGAGCTGGTCTGCGGCGGCCCAGTCTTTGGATTGCTTGGCGTCCCAGCGTTTTTTTGCGAGTTCTTTGATGGCTTCGGGTGCTTCTTCGCTTGGTTTTTCGGTGACGACGCTGTCGAGATCGTAGCCGAGCGCGAAGATGAGTTTGTGGAAGGCGATCGTCGCTTGGCTGGTTTCGTCGGCGCTGGGTTCGGAAATCTTGAGGCCTTTGATCGCGGTGAAAATCCCTCCGAGCGCGGCGGGGATGTTGAGATCGTGGGAGAGGGAGTTCCAGGCGTCTTCGAACGCAGCCCAAGGAGCGGCGTTATGCTGGCCTTTGGAAATCGCTTTGAGGAGAGCTGACCGCTTCAAGCCCGCTTCGGCGAGGCGCTCGTCGGAGAATTTCTTCAGCCGCTGGAGTGCGCTTTGGGCCGCGTGAAGCGAGTCCATGGTGAAGTTGATCGTTTGACGATAGTGGCCGCTGGTGAGGGCGTAACGCAGAACGACCGGGGCGAATCCTTTGGCCTCAATATCGTCGACGGTGAACATGTTGCCGAGGCTCTTGCTCATCTTCTCGCCCTCGACCATGAGGTGAGCGGTGTGTATCCAGTGTTTGAAGAATTCGTGGCCGCAGCTGCATTCGCTTTGAGCGATTTCGTTTTCGTGGTGGGGAAAGGTCAGGTCAACGCCGCCAGAGTGAATGTCGAGATTGCGTCCGAGATACTTCATGCTCATGGCAGAGCACTCGAGGTGCCAGCCCGGGCGGCCTTCGCCCCATGGGCTGTCCCAGTAGACGTCGCCGTCGGCGGGCTTGCGGCTCTTCCACATGACGAAGTCCGCCATGGAATCGCGCTCGTATTCGTCGCTGTCGATGGGGCCAGAGCTGGAAGTGTCGGTCGTCAATTCGCGTTCTTTCACGCGGGAGAGTTTTCCGTATTCGTCGAATGAAGACACGCGGAAGTAGACGGAACCATCGTCGGTTTTGTAGGCGTGGCCTTTGTCGATAAGCGACTGGACCATGTCGATCTGCTCTTGAACGTGTTCGGTCGCTTTGGGCTCGATTTGCGGCGGGAGCATATTGAAGCGCTCGCAGTCCTTGTGGAAGACTTCGGTCCAATGCTCGGTGACTTCGGTCAGGGGCTTGTCTTCTTCGATGGCCCGTTTGATCGTCTTGTCGTCGACGTCGGTGAGGTTGCGGACGTGGATGACTTTGTAGCCGGCGACTTGTATGGCGCGCCTCATTACGTCTTGCAGGAGGAATGTGCGGAAGTTTCCGATGTGGGCTTGCGCGTAGACCGTTGGTCCGCAGCAATAGAGGCCGACGACGTTGCCGTTTCGCGGCTCGATGGGCTCGTTTTTGCGGGTTAAGGTGTTGTGGAAAGTGACTTCGGTCATGTCGGTCGGAAAATGGATTGTACGGATTCTGGGCTCCCGTAAACGGAAATCGTCAGGCTTGCTCGTCTCGAAGCGCCGGCTCGCGCTTCGGATGCCCGGCGATTCAACAGGCGGTCGTGGTGCAGGTCACGCAAACTCTTGTAGTTAAGAGTCCTTCTGAATTGCGTGTTGTCGAGTTTGCCTGCATGGTTGCCGCGATTTTTATGAACGATTCGGATAATACGGAAGGTTTCAAGCTAGATTTGTCGCGGCGCCCGAGGCGTTTGCGCCGTACCGCCGCTCTGCGCTCGATGGTGGAGGAAACACGCGTTACGGTCGACGATTTGATCGCTCCGTTGTTCGTGATCGATGGCGACGGCGATAAGGAAAGCGTGGGCAGCATGCCGGGCGTTTTTCGGCGGAATATCGTGGATCTAGTCGCGGAATGCCGCGAGCTGCATGGTTTGGGCGTAAAGGCTGTGGCGTTGTTTCCGAGCATAGATCCTGCGTTGAAGGACGCGATGGGAACCGAGGCCTGTAATCCGGATACCTTGGTTTTGCGAGCGGTGCGGGCGATCAAGGAGGCGGTTTCCGAGTTGGTCGTGATTACCGATGTGGCCCTGGATCCGTACACGACGCACGGGCATGACGGAGTTCTGAACAAGGAAGGCGACTATGTTTTGAACGACGAGACGGTGGAGCGGCTTTGCGCAATGTCGTTGTTGCAGGCGGAGGCGGGCGTAGATATCGTAGCGCCTTCGGATATGATGGATGGGCGCGTGGGGGCGATCCGCGAAGTTCTCGACGAGGAGGGCTACGCGAATACGGCGATCATGGCGTACTCGGCGAAATTCGCTTCGGCGTACTACGGGCCGTTTCGCGAGGCGGTCGGGAGCGCGAGCGCGGCTGGGACCGCTTCGCTTGACAAGAAGACTTATCAGCTGAATCCGGCGAACCGGCGCGAAGCGATCGCGGACGCGTTGCTCGACGAAGAGGAAGGGGCGGATTTCGTCATGGTGAAACCGGCGGGCCCGTATTTGGACATCATTCGGGAATTGCGAGATGCGACTTCGGTGCCGGTTGCGGCGTATCAGGTTTCGGGCGAATTCGCTCAGATACACGCGGCGGCGAAAATGGGTTGGCTGGATTGCAAGAAAAGCCGGGACGAGTCGCTGCTCGCGATTAAGCGTGCCGGGGCGGACTCGATTTTGACTTACTTCGCCCGGGAAGTGGCGGAGAAGCTCAGGTAGGAGGAGACCACGCCGGAGTCCCGTAGAGTCAGACCAACGCTGTACGGCGCAAGCGCCGACCCTGCCAGTAGCGTGAAGCGCTTCTGACAACTCCCATGACATCAACATCCCGAGCCAAAAAAAAACGCGACTGCTAGAGTCGCGCTTTTGAAAATGGATTAGGCTCAGGCTTCTTCTTTTTCCTGTTCTGCCTGTTTTTCGTCTGGGGGACCGCCTTCGTAGAGGTCTTCTCTTTTTTCGTCGTCGTCTTCATCCCACTGCAGATTCTCGCTTTCGCTGATCTTTTTGGCTTCCTGTTCGTCGATTTCGGGGAAGTCCTCGATTTCCTCCTCTTCAGAGGCAACCTGCTTCTCCTCGCCATCGACCTCCCAGCCTGCGGGAACGTATTCGACGATGTTGGTGATCTCGTTGAACATGTGAACGGATCGGCCTTCGATGAAATTGTTGTTTTCCTCTTCTCGAAGCTCTTCTTCCAGCTCGTCGACCGTAAGGTTCTGCTCGAAATCGATAACGTCGTTTAGCAGGTTGACGCGTACGCGGGTGATGTGGTTCAGGAAATCGGCGTAGGGACCATTCACTTCGTCGACGACATCGGGAAGTCCGAATAGAGCTTCGTCGGTATCGAAGAAACTCTCTTTGGTACGGACCAGGCGTACGAGTCCGTCGCCAAGATCTTTTTGGATTTTGAACGCGATGAAGGCGCGGTCCATGAGATCCTGATCGAAATTATACTCGCGGAGCGGTTCGGTGAGATCGGTCAAGTGCGCGAACTGGCGCGGGTCGACTATGCTCAGCCCATCGACGTCCCAGTGGACATCGTCGCTCACTTCCACCACCCACCAGTTCAGATCCTCTCCGAGTCTGACCGTACACCATTCAATTTGATTCGTTGCGCTTGGCATGTTTTACAATCTATGATCACCAAAAAGCGGGTGATATGCTTAAGTCAACTAATGAAATTCCAAAATTAAATTAAAAAAGAGAAACGCAGGCAAATTGTGGCGTGGCTCTCGGTGGATTTTACCAATAATAGGCTAAATGTCCTTACAATCTGGATATGGCGACCACTATCGGCCTGATTTCACCCCTCATTAGCGGAATTATCGCGCGGCGAAAGTAAAAAATCGCTCCCGGACAAATTTTCTTTCCAAAATTTGGCCTATCTGTTGCCTTCCAGATCAATCAATGAGCGTCCTCTATAAGAATCTCCTCAAACCGCTGTTTTTCCGCCTCGACCCGGAGAAGGCGCATGAACTGGCAGTGGACGCGCTGACGCTCCTCTCGAAAACGCCGCTAATAAGACCGGCGATGTCGGCGTGCAACCAGCTACCGCAAACTGCCAAGCCGGTTACAGCATTCGGGCTGGAATTCCCGAATCGAGTAGGGCTCGCGGCTGGTTTCGATAAGAATGCTGTTTGCTGGCCAGCGTTCGAGGCGCTTGGGTTTGGCCATGTCGAGATCGGAACCGTGACGGCTCTCGCTCAGCCTGGAAATCCAAAACCCAGAATGTTCCGCTACCCTCAACACGAAGCCTTGCTCAATCGGATGGGTTTTAACAACGACGGGGCCGCTGCAGTTGCGGAACGTCTGAGCCGGTTGCCCGGTCCAGGGCAGCGGCGCATTCCGCTTGGAGTGAATATTGGCAAGTCGAAAGTGGCTCCGTTGGACCAGGCGGTTGAGGATTATCGTTCCTCGTTTAAAATACTGGCGGATCATGCGGACTATTTGGTCGTCAATGTCAGCAGTCCCAATACGCCGGACCTGCGAAAACTCCAGGAGGAGTCTCGGCTAAGAGAACTGTTGGGGGAGCTTTGCGGATTGAATAGCTCCCGGGCCGATTCGCCGAATGGGAAAAGATTGCCCGTACTTCTGAAGATCGCTCCAGATCTCAGCGACGCGGAGCTCGACGATATTCTGCAAATTCTGATCGATCTCAAGTTGGATGGTATCATCGCGACAAATACGACGATGGCCCGCGAAGGACCGTTTGAAGACATCGATCAAGCGGGAGGAATCAGCGGCACACCGATTTGCGATCGGTCGACACGGGTGATTGCTCGAATTGCGAAGCAGACGAACGGCGAATTGCCGATCATCGGCGTAGGCGGTATTTCAAGCCCGGATACGGCGAAGCAGAAAATAGACGCCGGAGCGATCCTAGTGCAGATATATTCCGGCATGATCTTCGAAGGTCCATTTCTTGCGAAACGAATCGCGAAGAAACTGGCGACCGCGCTGCGGGATTTGTAAGTGCGCATCGCATTTTCCGCACCGGATTCCTGCTGTAGCTACGTCGAGCCTTCGACGTGGGTTGTGATCCTAGACCTCAACTGTGCCTGTGAAAACTGCCTTCGCGGGACCGGTTAGCGTGATGTCGGTGATTTTGTCACCATCGCGCTGGAAATCGACCTTGAGGATGTCGCCGCCACGAACGAGCACGGAGACTGGGGTGGCCTGGTCTCTCGTTAGGTTCGCAGCGATCGCGACTGCTACGACGCCGGTGCCGCAGGCAAGCGTTTCATTTTCGACGCCGCGTTCGTAGGTTCGGACCTTGATGACGCCATCCTTTTGGATCTCGGCGAAATTCGCGTTTGCGCCCGCTGGAAACCGTTCGTGGTAGCGGATGGAGCTGCCTTGCGAAACGATGTCGATAGAATCGACGTTGTCGTCAAAAACGATGACGTGCTCGACGCCGGTGTTCATGAAATCGTAAGCGTATTCGCCGCTGTCGGTGGTCAAGGTCTGGCCGAGTTCGATCGAGTGGACGGGGGTCATGCGAATCGTGAATTCGCCATTTTCGGCGATGGCCTTCATTGGCCCCGCGTCCGTCTGGAATGAGACGATGATTCCATCGCCAACGCCGTTGTCGAGAGCGAAAGATGTAAAGCAGCGTGCGCCGTTGCCGCACATGTCGACACGCCCGCCGTCTGCATTGTAGTAGACCATGGTTGCGTCGGTTCCTTCGTTCGCTGGAGAATTCAGCAGGATAAGTCCGTCGGCTCCGATGCCGAATCGACGATCGCAAAGGGTAGCCACTTGCTCTGGAGCGAGCCTTATCGAGCCATCCAGATTTTCGATCATCACGAAGTCGTTGCCGGCTCCGTGCATTTTTGTGAAAGCGATTTCCATAGCGTTACGGTTCTCTAGGAAACGATTCGCGGCGGATTTGCAATGCGGAAAAGAGGATTCGGTCAGGATGAGCTCCTGTTGCAGTGTCGATTCCTTGTCGTTGTCTTAAGCTTCGTCTTAATCAAATGGACGAAGACGAGGATTAAGACAAAGATTGGGTCGGGCTAAAAGGTCGGAATCGTTGGGGCGATGGTGAGCGTATCGCGAAGATGAACGAGTAGGCACTTGCAAACGGTGGGATTCTTTCGAGAACCGGTCAGGATGCCGTCTTCGAGAAAGTTTGTATGACCTTCGGGTAGACTAAGCTTATGTTCTCTTGTATCCACAAATCCCATTGTCCAGTCGTCGAATCCTCTCTCTTGGATATAGCCTTCCCATATGACGTGGACCAAATGGTGCCGGTCGTCTTTGACGATTTCGCGATAAAGCGATAGAACGGCTTCACGTTCGCCCTCGATGAGCTGCATGAACTCTTGGTTATGGTAGAGCAGCATGCCGGTGATTCCCGCTTCGCGATTGCGAATTTTGGAGATCTCCAATAATTCGCTAAGCTCCTCTGTATCCCACTCTTTGAATCCGAGGCTTCTGTATATTAATTCGTACAGCATGACACTTCGGCAGGCAGCCTGATGTAAGGTGCCCAACTCTATACTATAGAGCAGTTTCGCGTATTTTCAAGCTGCCAGAACTGTTTTAACAATATATTCCAAACGACGCCCTTGCAGTGAGGGTATTTCTGTATCCAAACTTAAATGGTCGTGGTTCGATCGAGACTGCGATATTGGATAGCTTCCAGCAGATGGTTGGGCTGGATATTGTCCGATTGGGAAAGGTCGGCTATGGTGCGGGAAACTTTGAGGATGCGGTCGTAGGCGCGAGCGGATAGGCTCAACTTCTCCATTGCCCGTTGAAGGACGAGGCC
>JAJFLS010000580.1 GCA_021772595.1 Opitutales bacterium | reverse complement strand
CGCGGTATTGGAAATCAGCTGGCGCCGTTCCCGGACATCGAGGGATGCATTTCCTGTTCGGGCGGCGAGCCAATGAAGTGCTGGATTCAATTCTACCTGATCATCTCCATCCGAGTAATTGAATGTTTTATTCGTGGGTCCAACGATCAGGTTCATGTAAAGTCCACTGGCCTGAAATCCAGGATAATTGTCGAGGTCCCAAGCAGTTCCCAAAGATGATTGCAGCATGGCTATAAGCATGACGCTGTAGTGGGTGGCATAGGTCCAATATCCTGGACCTTCTGGAAATGCGCCTTCTGGCGCATAAGCGTCTAAAGACTGATGAATATGGAAAAATGTCTCGCGCAGAAAAGTGGCCGCAATGTCCGGTTCATCCTCAGCAATAGCCAGAGCTCCAGCAACCATGCCTCCAAAACAAACCTGCACCCAATTGTTGTCCTTGAGTTTCCAATACGTAATGGTTTCAGCCTCAGCTGGGCCAGTTCCCGGAGTAAGTCCTTTTTCTCGAATCGCATCTCTTATGGTGATTCGATCGGTGCTTGAAAGGTCGTGATAGAGCCAATCGTAGCCTATTGCCAACGCCATGGTCATTTCCGCAACGTCCAGAAAATGAGAGGGATTCCAGTCTGAAAATCCAGCCGCAGAGAGCAGCTCTATTCTTGCTCTTTCAAAATAACGAGAATCATCGGTTATACGATAGGCGGTTGCCAGTGTAAGAACTCGGACTAGCACTTCACGGGACACAAAAAGCATGCGACGTCCGGTCATGATCCGTTCCTGGACCGGTTTGAGAAGAATAACTTCAGCTCCCTTTACTACTATATCCTTCGTTGCTTTTAGATACGGGTTTGTCGGGATTTGCTGTCGGACTCGCTGCCAGTCCTGGCTGGTAGCGTAGAGTCGCGGATGTTCCGCGCGCAACATCGCGGTCAGGTCTTCGCCGGTGAAGTTGTCGGGGAAAGTTAGCGTAGCCGCGGCAGCGCTTTTGTCCATCGGGGCGTATCCATCCGGGTAATGCAATTCCAAATGAGGTTGAACGCCTCCCCCTTTAGTAACGGGTTCGCGTCGTTTTTCGCACGATATTACTCCAACGACTATAGCGCTCAAAATTAGTAATTTAATAAAGTACTTCATGGTAATAGTTTCTCCAATTCATCGGCGAAGACCTGGGCAAATTCGAGTGATCCTTCTCGGGTCAAATGCACATGGTCGGTAAAATATTTAAATTGCCCCGCGACGCGACTATTGGATACGTCTATCAAAGGCACTTTGCTCGCTTGGGCAACTTTTCTGACTCTCTCATCCGCTAGCTCCATTGCCTCGAATAACCGTTCATGAGACAGCTGCACCTTTTCGTATTCTATAGTATCTCGCTCCTCCTTCGTGTTATCGCGGGTGATTAGGAGCGGCTGCGTCATCAAGATTGGCTTCACGCCAAGGCGCCGGGCAGCGTCGATGAACATCTCGAAATGCAACTGATACTGGCGGAGCGCGACGTCCGTCGCCTTGTTGGTAAAGTTATCGTGATTCGGACGGTCGACATAGGGGGGAGGACGTTTGCGCTCGTAGTTCCAATACCGAAAGCGGCAATACAGTTGAGATAGATTACACAACCAGCGGTCAATGGTCCCGCTGTATTCATATCGTGGATCAGTTTGTAAAACGAAGGGATAAATTTGCCGCGATAGCGGTTCCGAGGAGAGGAAATATTTCAAGTCGTTCCACTTGTTGCAAATAACGGCGTAGTCCGGTTTGAGACGATGACCTTCCGTGAAGAAACGCCCCAACGAATCAAAGGACATGTGCCCTGGTATGCCCGCATTGATAATTTCAACTGAGTGCCCACGTTGCCGCAGAATTTTTTCTGCCTGACGGGGCCAATCCCTGTCTCCATCAGTCCTGATATCGAATACGAATGAACCGCCATAAATAATGATCCGCGTCGTTCCATCCGGTTTTTTCCACGAAAACTCCGGGCCTCGGTATCCATGCGAGTTAATCTCCCATTTCACGACATCCTCAAATCCTTCTTCGAGTTCAAAGCGATGAGCATCTTGCCTGGAGAAGTAAACCGAATGCGCCTTCGGAGCCAACACATTGCGGGAAAAAAGCGAGGGCATGTAAAGTGGATCAATCGGTTTCGCTCGCTCCTTTAAGGCCGGAGGCGACATATCTGGTTTGGATGACAAGAAACGCGCATACACCTCTCCGATTACAGTTATTGCGATCAAGACAAGCGCTCCTCGCAGAATAGTGGATTTACTTTTTTCAGTGAGAGTCATCAGAGCTTTCGGGTTATCTCATCGTAAATTTCCGGGCGCCTCGTTCGCAAAGTAAAGCTGCCCGCCAGACGCGCTTCTTCTAATTCTTCGGGATCAATCTCAGCTGTGATCATGAGGTCTTCCAACTTGAGGTCTCCTTGGGCGAGGAGTTTTCCGTACGGATTAACGATAAAGTTGCCTCCTTTGTGGGTAGAGTGGCCATTGAAGCCCCATTGATTGCAATGAGCGCAGAAGACTCCATTCTCGGCGCAGTAAGTTCCCCAGGAACCCGGCATTTCTTCGCGATGCAGGCGAAGGTTTTCAAGTTGATCCTCACGAGGAACATCACGACCATGACCTCCTTTTCGGCCGGCGTGAGGGGCGAGAATCATCTGCGCGCCTTTTAAGGCAGCCACGCGCCAACTTTCGGAAAACATTGTATCAAAACAGATCAACGTGGAGACACGGCAAAAGCCCAGATCAAACACTTCGAAGCCCTGCCCCATGCGGAATACGAGATACTCGTCTAAGGATGCATGCACTTTGCGCTGCGATCCGATCAATCCCTTTGGCCCCATCAATGAATGGTTATTATAGAACGTTCCGCGAGCGCTCTCGCAAAAACCGTAGCCGATCACAATATCATGTTTCTTCGCTTGTTCAGCCATGAGCTTGCGTACAGGGCCATCAGCAGTAGCTTGCGCGAATTTCGTTACGGACGGATCGCCATAGTGAGCCGTTACCGAGAGTTCCGGGAAAACGACCAACGCGCAGTCGGCTTTCGCAGCTTCTGCAATATACTTAAGATGGACGTCCAGATTATGCTGAAGGTCATCCTTTAACGCGTTCATTTGAACCGTGGCTATATTGAACTTTTTCATTCGACTGTTCGGTTGAGGAAATGGAAATATCCGATCATGAGGCAGCCTCCTTTCCGCTGTGGAGTTTGTGGCTCCAGATGGTAAGATCCTCGATGTCAGGCGGCCTGTAGCCGCGTAAAACGAGGCTCGCGCCGTACCCCACTCCAAAAAGAACGAGGTGCCCAAATACACCGATCAGGATCGTGTTCATTTCCCAATTGAATCCGAAATCAACCAAGCGCAGTCCCTGACCATCGGCCTGCGACAGTAGAGCCCACGCCGAGAAAATCAGGCAGGCAGCAATTCCGGCGCAGGCTCCTTCCCGAGTAGCTCGTTTGGTGAAAAAGCCCAGACAGAACAATCCCAGCGAACCGCCGGATATGATCGTGGCAATGATGATGGCTCGGAGATTAACCGGAGTGGATCCTTCAGAAGGGATCAGCAGCATGGCGACCAGCGTGGCTAGCAGGCCTCCCGCAAGCACCATCGCTCGTCCGAAAATCAACCGCGCCTTTTCAGAAGATTTCGGACGTAATTTGGAGAAATAGTCGGTAGTCAGAACCGTGGCTATGCTGTTAAGGTCGGCGCTCACCGAAGACATCGCGGCCGCCAGAATAGCGGCGAGGATCAGTCCGAGCGCGCCACTAGGTATGTAGTTGGACAGAAAATACGGCATTATCTCGTCGGGCTTGATCGAGCTGACATCGCTACCTTGCATTGCGAAAAATCCGTAGAGGCTCCCTCCAATGAACATGAATATGAAAAAGATTGGCAAGCAGGCGAAAGCGCCGAGAAAGGCTCCACGACTGGCCGCACGGTCCGTCTTGGCGATCAGATAACTTTGCACAATGTGTTGGTCGGTGATATAGCGTCGGCTCCACTGGATGGTATACACGCCAAAGAATATCCATAAAGTGGGTGTGTCTCGATCATATAGGCTGCTCCATGAAAACTCCCATGAACCGAGAGAATATCTGCCCGCTTCCCAAGAGGTTGTGATGATTCCGATCGGATCACCAATTTCGGGAGCGAACAATACGCGACCAAGAATGAGTAATGCTCCGACGGAAAGGACGATTCCTTGGACCACATTAGTCCAAGCGACCGCAGTTATACCTCCGATCATGGTATAGAAAAGCGTGAAGATCCCAACTCCTAAAATGACATATTGGGGTTGCCAACCGGTGAAAACATAGAGAGCGATTCCCGTGGTCACTAGAGTCACCGCCAGATCCAAAGTGCGATCTGCCAGAAATCCAAAACTGGAGTAGACTCGACTGACAACTCCGAAGCGCCTCGCGATATATTCGTAGGCGCTCATCTGAACCACTCTCCGGTAAAACGGGACGATCCAAATCGACACGAAAATCAGCACGACTGGAAGTAGTAGATGAGGGAGAAGTAGAATCATCCCCAACGAATAGGCCGTGCCCGGATGACCAACGAACGTGCCGCTACCGACGATCGTGGCCATTAGTGTGAAAGTGACCGCCCAAGTGGGGATGGTGCGATTGGCGGTGAAAAACTGGCGAGTGGTCCGCATCCCGCGGGATACATAGAGCCCGATCGCCGTGATACCGATCAGATAGACGGCGACAATAAAGAGATCGAGCAAAGAAAGTTTCACGCTGCTAACTCCACGGAGACCGACCTGCTATTTTGTCTTTCCACTGGTTTTGCGGGTGAAATTGAAATACCGTTTCCCTTCGACAACGGATTCGCTCAGCTCGAGACGGTATCCTTTTGCTTCAGCTATATGGATACGCGTTTCGACCTCAATCGCTGCTGGATCGGGTCCGTTGACTAGAGCTTCATGCAAGACACGATTTCCCCTTTCACCTGGCAGTTCTATACCTTGGAGAAAACAGACCGTGGGAAGGACATCCACGTTGGCCGATGGAACCTTAATTTTTTGGCTCCGCTTGATATCGGGACCGGACATGATCAGAGTATTGTGGATATCGAAAGGACTCGAGGATCCATGACCGGCGACGCTGCCCCAAGCAGTATGTCCATGGTAACCGTATTCATTCGCATCCGCATTCCAATTTGGTGAAACCAGGATGTCGGCCGCTCGTTCATGATTCCAATGGATAGTGTGAAACGAAAAGGTTCCGGGTACAAAACCATGAAGCGCCTTTTCTTTGGACCCACGGGTGAAAACAGCGCCAACGGTGGGTTCTCTTTGCAGCATGCTCACAATCGAACGAAGCCGTTTTTCGTTGTACGGCTTCAAGTAAATCGACCGTCCATCCACTTCAACTAGATTTTCTTCCAACTGGTTTTTATCCAAAAGGTCGCCAAGGTCGGCCTTTCCTTCTCGTGTGGAAAATCCGTGATCGGATGTGACAAAAATGTTTACCCGGTTTTCCATGCCTAGTTCCCGGTGCCGTTTAAGAATCTTGCCGATCAGAAGATCTACTTCATTCAAGGACCGAACCGTTTCGGGACCTCCGATTCCGAAGTCATGCGCTGTATGATCCGGATCCGTCAGCCACATCAAAGTCAGGTCAGGATTCACTTCCTTTAATCCGATTTCGAGATAGGCATTCACTACCCAACTATTTCTTGGAATGCTTGGTCTGTCGTCTTCCGGTATCGGTCCTAGAATTTCCAATACATGCTCTTTCATCGTTGGAGGATGGATGACTTCAACGGCTATAACGCCACCACCCAAACCCTTGTGGTTCAAAAGAAGGGCCGATCCGCCACTTCCCGAACTGACCGCCAATACTTTCTTTCCCGCCTTTTCAAACACTTCACCGGCGGAAGAGATCGTGAGGAGATTTCCTCCAGTCGCCTTTTCGATGTTCTTAAGATTTTCAGCCGAAGATGTAGATAAGTCCTCGTCGCTTATTTCTGGATAATAGACTGAGTTTCCCATCAATCCATGGCTTGCCGGGTAGCTCCCGGTGGAGATCGAAGGAGAATTGACCCGAGTAACCGTAGGGAAAACGGCATGATGATTCTCGTAGACAATTCCTTTCTCCCCGAGACCGTAAAGATGCGGCATCAACTCCGGAGTGACGTAGTCCGGGCGCAAACCGTCAAGGACGATCACCAAAGCGGTGTTCCCGGATTTTTCGTCGGCGTATGAATTCCAGGCAAGCATCCATGCCACTGCCAAAAGCAAATAGAATAGACTCAAAGACTTTCCAATAAATCGAAAATCAGTAGGGGGTTCGCTTGCGAAGTCCGCAGAAGAAGCTTGAGCTCTTCCTAC
>JAJFLS010000579.1 GCA_021772595.1 Opitutales bacterium | reverse complement strand
GAAATGTCGAAACCTCGATCGACTTCTCGCACAAATGAGTTTCCATGAACGCCTTTATCAACACCAATCCCGCGAATCGTTCACGAGTTTGCGAGAAGGCCAGCCATCGGAACAATTGAATTTCCTATCACCAACGGCAGGTCAGCGCCCCACCCTAAAGTCCGATTTTCTCGAAGAAAGCAGACTTTATAAACACTCTACAAGATTGGCTTTCCCTTCGCAGTTTCGCGTGAACAGGATGGCCTATGGCCAACAGGATTTATTTGATTTGTAGGAGCGGGTTTATCCCGCGATTCAGGTGTTTCTAAGAATGCGTCAATGGAAGAAATTTCACGCGAAGACGCGAAGGTTTTAAGGAGATATTAATTAAGAGAGGATCCAAATAGTTCCGATTGTGATGGGGCTTCGATCTATTGGACAGTCTCTAAGCCAACGCGTTAGGGCGGCAGCTTCTGATTGAGAAAAACCGGGACTGGCTCGCTATTCGAATCCCTGGCGAAAGCCGCCTTGCCTTTCTGCCCGAGAAATGGTCATTTATCGCTGATGATCCGCCGGTCAAATACCCCATCGAGCGCCGTCAATTTGGTTAGATTGCTTCTTTGCTGCGCGATGATTGGCCTCCCCTTTCGTGGCGTTTGCGAGGAGTTGGATGAGGCGTTCGGCGAGAAACTCTATCTGATTCTCGAGGACCATTGCCTGGATTGCCACGACGAGGGCGAATCAAAGGGAGATTTTTCGCTTGAATCGCTGGATCTTGCGAACCTGGCGCCTGATCACGCGAGTTGGGAAAAGGTCGTCAAGAAGCTCCGCCACCGGCAAATGCCGCCCATGGACAAGGCACGCCCGAACGAGGACGACTACAACACCTTAGCGGGCTTTTTGGAATCGCGGATGGATCGCGAAGCCGCTCGCGATCTCAAGCCAGGTCGAACGGATACGTTTCGACGTTTGACTCGCACCGAGTACCGGAACTCTGTTCGAGACCTATTGGGGCTCAAGCTGGATGTTTCGTCTCTCTTGCCGGAAGATGAAATCAGCCATGGCTTCGACAACATCACAGTCGGAAGCCTTTCGCCGACCTTGATGGAACAGTACCTCGCGGCCGCGAAAAAGATCAGTCGTCTGGCGATAGGTCGTCCCGTCCCGACGCCTCGGCTAGAGGTTTTCCGAATGCCCTTGGATCTCACCCAGGAATATCATCTGGATGGCTTGCCTCTGGGCACGCGTGGCGGCGGATTTGTTGACCACGTCTTCCCCGTCGATGGCGCGTACGAAGTCCGTCTCAAGCTAGTCCGTGATCGCTATGAGGCAATCCCAGGACTCAAAGACGTCCAGAAGTTGGATTTACTCCTGGATGGCGAAACAGTGGAACGCTTTACGATTGATCCGCCTGACGATCGGTATGGGCATGATGAGGTGGATCAGCATCTGGTCGCCCGTTTTCACGCGACTGCGGGCAACCATCGTTTGGCAGCCGCGTTTGTCCAAAAAACGAAGGCCCTAAAAGGCGACGAAAGCCAGCCCTGGTTGGCCAGCTTCAATGAGGAGCGACACAAGCGGTCGCAACCCGCCCTCTATTCCATCGCTTTGACGGGTCCCTTCGAATCGACGGGTCCGGGCAACTCCCTTGCGCGAAAACAAATATTCGGCCCCTCCGCGCTCGCGGCTCAGGACGAGGACCAACGGGCCCGGCAGATTCTCTCACGATTGATGCGATTGGCCTATCGAAGACCTGTCACAGCGTCGGACTTGGAAATGCCGTATCGGTTTTATCAGGACACGAGAGAGAAAGAGGGATTCGAGTCGGGCATCGAAATGGGATTGCGAGCCATCTTGACGAGCGTCGATTTTCTGTTTCGCGTCGAGCCGGATCCGAGTGGCTTGGCGAAAGGTGCGGTCTATTCGGTAAGCGATCTTCAACTCGCTTCCCGGCTTTCCTTTTTTCTTTGGAGCAGCATTCCGGATGACGCCTTGTTGAGGGCTGCGGAAAATCAGTCGCTCTCCAAGCCCAAGGTTCTGGCGGCCCAAGTTACCCGAATGCTGACCGACCCGCGAGCGGACTCCTTGATCCATAATTTCGCCTCGCAGTGGCTCTACCTTCGGAACGTGTCGAACCTGGCTCCGGATCCTCGGCTGTTCATGGATTTCGATGACAATCTTCGCCAATCAATGCGGAGGGAAACGGAGTTGTTTTTGACCAGTATTCTACGGGAGGATCGTAGCGTCTTGGATATCCTGGGAGCGGATTACACTTTTTTGGATGAACGTTTGGCCAAGCACTACGAGATTCCCCACGTTTACGGGAGCCGATTCAGGCGCGTATCCCTGACGCCGGACAGCCAACGAGGCGGCCTGCTCAGCCAAGCCAGCATTTTGACGCTGAGTTCATACGCAGACCGAACGTCACCCGTCGTCCGTGGCGCGTGGATCTTGGAAAACATCCTAGGAACGCCTCCTAATCCGCCGCCACCGGGCGTGGAAGCCTTGAAGGAAGAAGGTGGATCGGAAGAACCGCAGACGATGAGAGAACGGTTCGCGCACCATCGAGCCAAAAAGAGCTGCGCGGGGTGTCACGATGTGATCGATCCATTGGGCTTTGCCCTGGAGCGGTTTGACGCGATCGGTCGTCGTAGAACGGAAGACAATGGCCTGCCGATCGACTCTTATGGTGAGCTTCCCGACGGCACCGCGTTTGATGACGCAGACTCGCTTCAGCAAGCGCTTTTGAAACGGCCTGAGCTATTTGTGAGCACTTTGATCGAAAAGCTTCTGACCTATGCCCTGGGGCGAGGCGTCGAATATTACGATGCTCCCGCTGTTCGAAAGATCGTTCGGGATGGACGAGAAGACGATTATGCGTTTTCATCCCTTATCCAGGGAATCGCCCAAAGCCCTCCCTTTACAATGAAAACCGCCCAATGAGGACCTCATTATGATAATCGCCAAAAAGTCGATCGATCGAAGGACCTTTCTTCGGGGAACCGGAGCGGCCCTGGCTTTGCCGGTATTGGATGCGATGACTCCCGCCCTCACAGCCGCCGCGACGTCCCCTGCAAAGCCTGTGCGGCGTTTGGGTTACATCTACATCCCCATGGGGGCTCATTTGCCGGAGTGGACGCCAAAAACGCAGGGCGCGCTCGCAGAGTTGCCGACCATCCTGCAATCCTTGGAGCCGTTTAAGGAATCGGTTTCGGTCTTATCCAACCTCGAGCTGAAAAACGCGTATTCAGCAGGCAATCACGCGACCGCCAACGCCGCCTTCCTAAGTGCTGCTCAGGCGAAGATGACCGAAGGCAGCGACTATGAACTTGGAACCACGATCGATCAGATTGCCGCGAAACGAATAGGCAGCGATACGCCGCTTCCTTCATTGGAATTGGCGATGGATTTGACGGCCTCTATTGGCAATTGCGACAACGGGTTCGCCTGCATCTACCAAAACAGCCTTTCGTGGGCGTCTCCCACGGCGCCCTTGCCGGCCGAGGCGCATCCGCGGGTTGTTTTCGAACGATTGTTCGGCGACGGATCGACTGCGGCCGAACGTCAATCCGAGTTTCGAAAGGACGCGAGCATTCTGGATTGGGTGATGGGAAGCATTTCGAAATTGCAACGCGACTTGGGGGCGGAGGATCGATCGCGGGTTGCGGAGTATCTCGACACCATTCGCGAAGTGGAACGGCGTATTCAAAATGCGGAGAAACGAGTCGCCAATGCTCCTGAGCCGGACATGGATCGTCCCGCGGGCGTGCCGACAGAATGGGCGGATCACGCGAAGCTGATGTTCGATCTCCAGATCCTGGCTATGCAAGGCGATTTGACGCGGATCATAAGCTTTCAGCTGGCCCGCGAAACCAGCACCCGAACGTATCCGGAAATTGGAGTGACCGCCGGACATCACCCCACCTCGCATCACGCGAACAAGGCGAGCAAGGTGGCGGACCTTATAAAGATCAATACCTATCATGTTTCTCTTTTTAGCTATTACCTTGAAAAGCTTAAAGCCACCGCCGATGGCGAAGGGACCTTGTTGGACCATTCTCTGATTCTATGCGGAAGCGGGATGGGCAATCCCGACGTGCATGACCATGTGGACCTGCCCATCCTGTTGGCAGGCGGAGGCGTCGGAACTCACAAGGGCGGACGGCACATTCGTTACGCGGAGCCCACGCCGTTGGCAAATCTCCACCTAACCATGCTCGACAAGATGGGCGTGCCGCTGGACGTCTTTCAGGATAGTACCGGCAAGCTCGACGAGCTTTACGATCCGGTGAGTGTTTAGGGCGTTTCCGATGAACTTCGATTTTCTCAGATTGATGGGATGGGTTGCGTTGTGCATGACTGCATTCTGCTCTCATGCGGCGCAGCCGGCCTCGGAGATGTTAGTCGCGGCGATTGAGAAGGGAGATCTTCAATGGGTACAAGAACGAATCGCGAAGGAAAATATCGACGCGATCTTGTCCAACGCGATGGCCGCTTTGCATGTGGCGGCTCATCACGATCAACTTGCAGTCGCGCAGTATTTATTGGATACGGGCGCCGATCCTAATATCGCTAATCGGTATGGAGTGACGCCTTTGATGCTGGCAAGCGCGAATGGCGATAATTCCTTCGTGTCGCTCCTATTGAAAGCGGGGGCCGACCCCAACAAAACCTCTCCGGAAGGAGAAACGCCGCTCATGCTCGCGGCGCGCGCAGGAAAGCTGGATTGCATCGATTCTTTGCTTGAACAAGGAGCCGATCCGAATGCCACGGAATCCTGGGAAGGCCAGACCGCGTTGATGTGGGCGGCGGCGGAGGGGCATGCTCCCGGCGCGCGTAGGCTTTTGGATGCGGGCGCTCGGATAGACGACGAGTCCCAGAGTGGTCTTACCGCATTTCTTTTCGCCGTTCGGCAAGGAAAAATCAATGTGGCGCGAGCTCTCCTCCAGCACAAGGCATGGAGCGAGCCATCAGGCGATACCGAGCTTCCGTCGGAAGAGATAGGAACCTTCATCGCGATGGAGGCTGAAGAGGCTCTGCTCGACCAGAATACCGATTCCGTCAATTGGCTCAGAGTGACGAATCCTGATGCAAGTGGCGGCGCCTATATGACTACGTCCCATGCAAAGACAGCAACAGATTGGGAGAAAGCCTGTGAACTGGCATTTCAGATAAAGATTACCAAACCGGGTGACTACTATATCGCCGCTTACCAGAGCGGGCCAAGCGGCTCTAACTCTGCGCAGCTGGGCCTCGACGAGCAGCGTATTCGTGAGCACGGCTTCGAAGCGGATAGTGATGATTGGCAGTGGATCCTTGCAGAACTCAAATTAGCGCTCGGCTCAGGTGACCATACGATCCGTATTCGGCGTCGTGAAGCGGGATGGAATATTGACAAGATTAGGATCGGGCAGAACAGGAAGGACTTAGGTGCAAAAAAGGGGAGCGGGCCGCGCAATCGGACTCCGATCAATCGCGCTTTGCACATAGCCGTTCGCAATGCTCACTACGAACTGGCAGCTCTGCTTCTAGATTCGGGAGCCGATCCTAACGTTTTCGAGAAAGGGTATAATGCGCTACACGCCATTACCTGGATCCGTCGTCCTGGACAAGGGACCAACCGTCCCGCTCCTACCGGCTCGGGAAACCTAAAGAGCTTGGATTTCGTTCGGCTGCTCGTTGAGAAAGGGATCGATATCGATGCTCGGATGACCGTGAGCAGGGCCGGCGTTAGGACGGCTATGGACTTCGAGGGCGCCACCGCATTGCTGCTGGCCGCTCGGACGGCCGATACCGCTATGATGCGCTTGCTGCTCGAGCTTGGGGCCGATCCAAAGATTCCCAATACGAGCGGAACCACTCCGTTGCTGGCTGCGGCAGGCGTTGGAGTACAGTCTCCCAAAGAAGACCCGGGGTCGCCGGAAGACGTTTACGAAGCAGTGACGATTGCCTTGGAAGCGGGTTGCGACGTCAATAAAGTCAACCGCAAAGGGGAGTCCGTTATGCACGGGGCAGCTTACAAATTCGCCGCTTCTACGATTCCCTTATTGGCTTCCCATGGCGCCAATATGGACGTGTGGAACACCAAGAATAAACTCGGCTGGACGCCCTTGCGAATCGCAATCGGCGTGCATCGCGGAATGAATCTTCGAAGTTCTCCGGAAGTGGAAAAGGAAATTCGAAAACTAATGGACGAAGCCGGCGTATCGACTTACGTCGAACCCGAAACCAACATCAGCGGCGCCACGAAGTGAGTCGATTGCCGATCGCTACCAAAATTAGCAACTAATAATTTCCTATCACCCCACCCTCCCCGAATCGTTCACGAGTGTGCGAGAAGGCCAGCCATCGAAACAATTGAATTTCCTATCACCAATCAGGGCGATATCTTCGAGACAATCTAATATAGATTGTATCGAGAACTGCATTAGCCCAAAAAAATAGGAATATGAGGAAAACCTTGAACCGTCTAACGACCAGATATATCGCAAGCATCATTCCGTGCCTTTCGTTGTTCTTTCTGGCAAGTCCGGCGGCCGCCGAACTCGCAGTTGACGCGCCAGAAGTGCTTCTCACCAACGTCGGCTTCGACATTGCCGTTGAAGACCTGCCGCCCGGTAGCCTCATCGAGCTGCAGATCAATGGCGAGAACGTGGCATCCGAGACCGGCTCCAGCCTCGCGGCCACAGGCCTCATGGTCGCAGAAACGGGGACGACGAAGCTCGAGGTTTTGCAAAATGGCCAGTCGGTTTTTCAAAGCGAGATTCCAGTCATTCCTGCAGCTGTATCGATCTTGCCACCACTGATTGCGATCCTGCTGGCGTTCATTCTGCGCTCTGTTATCCCCGCGCTGTTCGCTGGCCTGATCGTCGGCGCGTGGGCGATCAACGGCCTGACCGCGTACGGCGCATTCACAGGTTTCTTTGAGACCATCACGATCTACATTGTGAATACGGCGGTCAATCCTGATCACATGGCGATTATAGCATTTACTCTCATGATTGGAGGCATGGTGGGCGTGATCTCCCGCAATGGCGGCATGGTCGGCATCGTGGATCGAATCATGCCATTCGCGAGCAGCCCGCGTCGCGGACAGGGTGTTATAGCGATACTCGGCATAGCAGTCTTTTTCGACGACTACGCGAATACGATGATCGTCGGCAACGCGACACGCCCGATGAGCGATAGACTGCATATCTCACGCGAAAAGCTCGCTTACCTTGTAGATTCGACAGCAGCGCCAGTTTCCACAATCGCCGTGATCACGACGTGGATCGGTTTTCAAGTTGGGCTGATTGACTCTGCAATACAGGGCCTCGAAGGCATCGATCAGACCCCGTACATGCTGTTCCTGAATTCCATACCGTACAGTTTCTACCCGTTCCTCGCAATCTTTTTCGTGTTTGTCATCGTGTATTCGAAAAAAGACTTCGGCCCGATGTACAAGGCGGAAATTCGTGCGCGGCATAGCGGCGAGGTCGTCTGCAAAACATCAGCCGTAAGCACCGACAAATCCGGCGACGAGTTCTATCACAAGGACGCCATTCCATGTCGCGCGATTAACGCAGTGCTACCAATCGTCACCATGGTTTCGACTGTGGTGATAGGCTTATTCGTCAGCGGCGAAGGCGACAGTATTACCGATATCATTGGCAGCGCCAACGCCTACTCGGTGCTCATCTGGGCGTCACTACTCGCCTGCTTTATGGCCGCGGCTTTGTCGCTCGGCCAGCGCCTGCTGACACTTAATGAGGCTATCGATGCCTGGCTGGCCGGCGCCCGCTTCATGATGACAGGCCTGGTATTGCTGGTCATGGCATGGGCCATCGCCGATGTCGCCGACGTGTTGCAGACCGCCCCTTACTTGATCACGGTGCTGGGCGACTCGCTGTCGCCGTACACGCTTCCAGCTATTGTATTTTTACTTGCCGCGACCACAGCGTTCGCTTCCGGTTCAAGCTGGGGCGTCATGGCGATTCTCATGCCGCTGGTTATTCCTCTGTGCTGGGCGGTATTGCAAGCGAACGGCGTCGCCGACGCTGAGCACATGCACATATTGTATTCCTGCATAGCGGGTGTGCTAACCGGTGCGGTCTGGGCAGATCACTGCTCGCCAATCTCGGACACGACGGTGCTTTCGTCACTGGCCACGGGTTGCGACCACATGGATCACGTACGCACGCAGCTGCCCTACGCGTTCATAGGCGGGCTCGCTGCCGTGTTGATCTGCGTTTTGCCGGCCGGGTACGGATTGCCCTGGTACATGCTGTTGCCCAGCGCAGCCGTAGCGCTCGTTGTCGTGCATCGATTCCTTGGCAAACCCGTTGATACGAAAACCTGAGCCATTGATCTACTGACAACGCGTTTGCGCAAAAGCGCCGCATCAACCAGTCCATTCCCCTCTTGCAAAGGCGAGATCCAGTCCTCACCCTACTCCGCAAATCGTTCACGAGTTTGCGAGAAAGCCAGCCATCGGATCAATTTAATTTCCTATCAACAATTATCGGATCAAAAGACTCGAATTTCATTTAGCTTATTATGTGTATTTTCCGCCTGTAAATCAATATTTCTTGTTACTCATAATTACGATTATATTGATGATATCTTTAATTTGATTTTATGCAGTCAACTAGCCCAATCCGAATATTATCCATAGATGTTTTTCGCGGAATCACCATGTTTTTGTTGGTGGGAGAATTTACAGGTCTTTTTTCATTAATGACCGACGATTCTCTGGACGGTAGTTTGATCAGTATGATCGGCTACAATTTCCATCATCACCCTTGGAATGGTCTCCGGTTTTGGGATTTGGTTCAGCCTTATTTCATGTTCATTGTAGGATTGTCATTACCCTATGCCGTATTGAGCAGGCAAAACAAAGGTGACGATTCAAAAACGATATTTAGGCATGTGCTGAAACGATCAGCTATTTTGCTGTTGTTGGGATGGGGATTGTATTGCATCGGACCCGGTCGAATTACCTTTCAGTTTCAAAATGTTTTGGCGCAGATTTCCGTTACTTATTTGATCGCCTTCCTGATCATGAACAAATCGGTAAAGTTTCAAATCGTTGTTTCGTTGGGATTGCTTTTAGTTACTGAATTGGTCTATCGGTTTTTCCCGGTCGAAGGATTTAATAATGCCTTTGTCATCAATGAGAATTTTGGAACATGGCTAGACACACAATATGGTGGTCAAAGCGGTGGAGGCTGGGTCTCAATAAATGCAATCCCTACTGCGGCACATACGATATGGGGCGTATTGGTCGCAAAACTTCTGATGCGTGATATTGAAGCTACAGAGAAACTGAAACAAATGATCATTGTAGGGGTTGGTCTTTTGGTAGTCGGATTCTCAATGGATCCTCTAACTCCAATCATAAAAAGAATTGCAACGACGTCTTTTACTTTCGCTAGTGGTGGATTGACCATACTGACTTTGGCGCTCTTTTACTGGATCATTGATATCAAAAAGTTCAATGGATCATGGACCAAGTTTTTTAGTATTGTTGGCATGAATTCATTGTTCATTTATCTCTTTGCGCATCTTAAAGGAGCCAGTTTCATTGAAGCTATTCTGCATCCATTTTCTTACGCGCTATTTGGTTGGACTGGAGAACTCAATGTCGCCATCATTACTGCGATTTTGGTTTGGGCAGCTTTGTGGGGAATCTGTTGGTGGATGTATAAAAAGAAGCTATTCATCAAAATTTGATACCAATAGTTGAGTGAAAAATTGTCGATTGCTCATAATAATTCCCTGGCTTGTCGCGGCACAACAATGAGAAAACGTTAGGCAATCTCAGTTCATAGAAAAATATCAGCTGAATTATCCCAAACGTTTCATAAATACGGAGATATCGCCCACGAAGTTCACCGAGGACACTAATGGATTGCTCTGCGCGAGCAAAGCTTCGTGCCACTCAGTGCCCTTCGTGGGAAAAAATACTAACAAGCTTCCGACTTTCGCGAGAAGCGCATAGGGCGAAATGAACGGCCGAAAATATAGAGTGGAAAATGGAAGAGAATCATGCACCATTCCATAAAACACGCTATGTCCCAAAAGCTATTTCCTATCGCGATTTTTCTGATGGCCGCCACAAGCTTTGCCCACGAAAGCACACGACCCGAGTTCGAAATAAATCTCGAATCGAAAACTCTGCTCGCTGCCGCTTCCACGGAAAAGGCATCTCCTACCTGCGAATTGCGCGTCCATCTGATTGATTCCGATACGGGCCAACACATTCCCGGCCTGATTCGGGTAACGGACCAGAATAAGGTCCTCCCCATTCAGGGTCTGGTCAACCGGGGACTAGGCCTAAAACAGGAGCATGCGTCCTCCCAATGGTATGCCCTACTCGAATCCTCCTCACTCGTCCTCCCTCGAAGAGCCATCGCGATAGAAGCAATATCAGGGATAGATACTGAGCTAAGCACTCGCAGTATAGATCTCACAGGCAAGGCCAATGCGGAAATCACGATTGATCTGAAACAGCTTCCCCTTCTTGAAAATGAAAACTGGCACGCAGGCAACACCCATGTTCATCTGAGACGAATCACCCGAAACCAAGCCGACGAATACCTACAAGCGGTTTCGAAAGCCGACCGTGTCGAGTTAATATTCGTGTCCTACCTTCTCAGAGAGGGAGAAGATCACGAATACATAAGCAACGAATATACAAAAGAAGATCTTCGAGCACTCTCTACGCCAGCCACAAGCTTTGGGTTCGGCGAGGAACACAGGCACAATTTGGGCGATTTCGGCAATGGCTTCGGACATGTAATGTTTCTCGACATCGAAAAGCTGATCAAACCAGTAAGTATTGGATACAGCATTACTGGCAGCGGCCCGGATTACCCCCTCCTTAAAGAAGGCATCGGCCAAGCGCGCGATCAAGGAGCGACGGTGATCTGGTGCCACAATGCCAATGGCATTGAGGATATACCGAACTGGACCCTGGGAAACCTGCATGCCCAGAACATTTTCGACGGAGGCAATATCGGGAACTACGAAGACACTTTTTACCGCTACCTCAATACAGGCTTGCGTGTGCCATTCTCCACCGGAACCGATTGGTTCATCTACGACTTCTCGCGGGCGTATGCAAAACTAGACAAACCTCTCTCAGAAGGAAACTGGCTTGAGGCCCTGGAGGCGGGAAAAACGTTCATCACAAATGGTCCCTTACTGAAGCTCAAAGTGGGAAGACAGGAGCCCGGGGATGTCCTTGAGCTTCGAACCAGCGAGAGCCGAGTCATTTCGGCCCATGCTCAAGGCAGAAATGACTTCGGAAGCATCGAGTTGATCGTAAATGGAAAGGTGATTCACACACAACCCAGCCGAAAGATAGATGGACACTACGAAGCTGAAATGAATTATAATCTTCGCATTGACCAACCCTGCTGGATCGCGCTGCGGATTCCCCAAACAGAGGAGAAAAACGAACTTGGCGGACGGTTGTTCGCCCACACCAGCCCTGTCTATGTAACCCTCAAGGGGAAATCGGTTTTTTCAAAAGCCGAAGCAAATTCCATGCTCGCCGAAATGCGTGAAAGTATCGTTTCGATATCCAAGCAGGGGAAATTCGACAACGACGACCAGCTCATGGAAATCAACGATTTCTTCCAAGACGCTATTCATCTGCTGGAAACCAAAATCGCTGCTCGTACCACTTTCCAGGAAAATAATTAGCGGAGAGTTTCGATCTGAGACTATCCAATCAACAATGCTCGTGGATCAGATTACCACGGCGCCATCTCCCCTAAGCCAATCAAATATTGAATTTCCCATCAACCTACCCCGCGAATCAAATCGGAACAATTGAACTTCCTATCAACAATAGTTACCACCGAGCGAAATCAGCAACGAAGCCCTTCGACTACACTCAGGATCTACGACAAGTCCCGAGGTATTTACCCGAAGGGAATAAAATACATAGGCACACTACCTGCATTATATACAGTAAGGAAGCACAGGCTAATCCCCCGACACAAAAATATCCTTCGGCAAATGCATGGTCACCAGCATATGTGGTTCATCCACCACCTCGGCGATCTTCAAGTCCCCGGCCAGGGAACAAAGCATGTAAGCTTCTGCGTAAGACAAACCGTGGTGCTCCTCAATATGTCGGATCATATAGCGTGTGGCCTTTTTCGCAGCTTCATCGATGGTAGTAGCAAAACCCGTAGTGGCGTAGTAACTACCCGTTTCATACTGGGGTTCTTCAATGTGGCGTTCCTTGATCACCTCCACCCGAAATACGATTCGCATGGGCGCTTCCACTGCGGTTCCCACCACTTCGCCTAAACCTTGCACCGCGTGGGGATCCCCAATTGAAAACAAGGCGCCCTCCACAAAAACTGGGAAATAGACCGTAGTGCCCGCCACCAGGTTGGGATCGTCCATGTTACCCCCATTAGCCCGTGGCGGAAAGGTGACCAGCATTTCATCCGTGGGCGGCGCCACTCCCATTACTCCAGGAAATGGCTTCAAGGGAATACTGATACCCTCGGTAAATTGTACCCGATTGTTTTCTTTATCGAGTTTGTAGGTTTTTAATTGTCCGGTTTCTCTTTCTCCCTTTAGAAAGCCCATTTCTGTGTCGGTCGCTGTCCAGCCCCAATCTCCTGGCTCCAGTTCCAAAAGCTCCACCGCCAGGACATCACCGGCTTTGGCATCTTCAACGAAGATCGGACCAGTCAAGGTGTGGATCTTATCGAAGTCTACATTCTTAAAATCTTCCCACGTGGAGTTAATAGTAAGCTGTCCACCTGTCGCCTCATGGGTAAACGCTTCTATGACACTGCCGGATGGTACCCGAACCACAGGAGGGATAGCCTGACTGAATTTATTGTGGGTCTGATCCGCTGTAAGAACAAAGTCAGGCTCCGGTATTTCCGATTCCCGCGAAGCCGATGGGTCGCCACCACACCCGGCCACAATTAGGGGCATGGCCAATAGTAGGTATTTCATCTCTTAGCATATAGCTCAAGTCTCCCAATCCAGCGACCTTAAACTTAACCCAAACGTTTCATAAAACCTGCCCGACGAAGTCGGATCCTGCCGCCGACTTGTCGGCGATCCAGCGACGTAGGAGCGATGTTCAAATTCATTGCAGAAGGGTGATTAACATCGTTCGCACGCTCACTGGATCCTCGCTTCGCGAGGGCAGGATTCTATCATCACTTTCAGTGCGGTTTTGAGTTCCTGTGAAAAGAAGCTTAAGCCGTTGATGTTCATTCGCTAACAAACACTGACTTCGGACTTTTTGAAACTAAGAGGTTAACCCAAACGTTTCATAAACCACGGAGTTCACGGAGGAAAGGAGGCGAAGGCTTCCATCTATTCTCCGTCGAAGACCCCGACTTGTCGGTGGTTCCTCCGTGAACTCCATGGTTGAAAATATTGTATTATTCAATCTTCGCTTTCAGTGAGGTTGCGAAAATAGACATTTCTAAACTTAAGGCGCTGTATCCCTGGGGCTTGCATGCTTCATGGCCCGTTTTTTTTAAACTACGTGGAAAACAGCGGTGCCTTGTCATGTATTGTTGTCGACGATTCCCTCCTGATCGATGGTAAAACGGCGGTTGAAGTTTCGAGCTAAGCTCTGAAAGGAGGGGGGCGGTGGCACGGGTGAGGCTTCTGCATACCTATTTGTGTTTCTTCCTGTACTCCAAGAATGGAACTTCTGCCGGTTGCTGCCACTCATTGCTTATCTGCTCAAATGAAGCTTGACTATTCGCTATTCGCGAATAGCGAATAACAGGCGATGGCCTTGAAACCTCAGGATGTTGTGATTGCTTTGAAGCTTCTTTCGGAAGGGGAGGAACCGCGCCCGTATGCGGTCTTGGCGGCTGAGCTAGGGATGAGCGCTTCGGAAGTTCATGGAGCAATCGGACGTCTTCGCGAGGGTCGTTTGGTCGGGCTGGAGGGTCGCCGCGTCGCCCGGCAAGCAATGCGTGATTTTCTTGTATTCGGGATTGCTCATGTTTTTCCGGCTAAGGAAGGAGAACCTGCCAGGGGCATACCCACTGCTTGGGCTGCGCCTGCTTTGGAAGGGATTTTCGAGTCGAGTGATGGATCGGTACCGGTCTGGGCGCACCCGAAAGGCGGTTCTCGAGGACCGAGTGTCGCGCCGCTTTACAAGACGGCTCCGGATGCCGCTTTAAGGGCTCCGGATCTCTACGATTATCTTGCTTTGGTGGATACGATCAGACTTGGAAGGGCTCGTGAACGCAAGGCGGCGATTGGGATCCTCGATAAACGCATTCTGGGAAATGGCTGAAATACCAATCGCAAGTCTTAAAGCACTGGCAAGGGAACTGCGAGCGTTAGAAGTAGACTATGCATTCACGGGAGGTTCTATCGTTGGCCTTTTGCTGGATAATCCTGTGCTTACGCCGATGCGACCCACAGACGATGTCGATGTAATCGTTGAGGTTCTTTCGCAAAAAGGCTACCCGAGATTTGAAGACCGCCTGAGAGGAAGGGGTTTTCTCAATGATACGAGGCAGGGAGCCCCAATGTGTCGGTGGACTTTCAATACATTGACTGTGGATATCATGCCGATTGAAGGGGCCTTTCTCGGTCTCAACACGATTTGGTTTGATCGTGCCCTCGCGAGCGCGGCTGACCTGGTGATTGATGGCGAAACGATACGTGTGGTTTCGGCAGCAGCCTTTTTAGCTACTAAGCTCGCTGCCTTTAACGATCGAGGGGAGGGTGACTTTTATGGAAGCCATGACCTCGAAGATATCGTTGCGGTTGTTGATGGACGAGAGCGATTGATAGATGAATTGGCGGAGGAAGAGGAGTCGCTTCAAACCTACGTCGCCCAAGAGACCAAAAAGCTCCTGAGCAATTCGCGTTTTCATGAAGCGCTTCCTGCTCATCTACCGCCTGACCCGGGTAGTCAGGCAAGACTTCCATCTCTAGTCGAAAGATTGAAGGCGCTAGCAAATAGGTAGGACATAGGCTTCCCGGGCCTGCTGCGTCGATTGGAAGGTAGGGCTCGACTGCCAGGCGAGCCGTGTTGTTTGAGTCTTTTGTATCGTCTGGCAGCCGGTCCCTATCTCCTATTAGGAGTACCCCAAAAAATAATTCCCAAATCGCATAGCGAGATTTTAGAGGTGACCCGTCTTAGCGTCTGGAATAGTATTCCAACCCTCGCCTCGTGCCTATAGGAGATTCAGAACAAGCTCGTTGGTTTGCCGAGAACGTGCAGCACCATGAAGACATGCTCAGAGCATGGCTGCACAGCCGTTTCCGCGAGGGCTGTGACCTTGACGATATAATCCAGGAGTCATTCATAAGGGTATTGAAAGCAAGGGAGGAGCGGGCGCTGGCATCGCCTAAATCCTTTCTTTTCGCGACGGCTCGGAATCTGGCCATCGACAGCGTTCGCCATTCGAGTGTTTCGAGAACTGAGTACTTGGAGCAGAATGACTTATGCGAATTTGAAGATATAGGTTTTGGAGTGCCGGAAATAGTCGCTCGCAATCAGGAATTGGAGATACTGACCAAGGCTATTCAGTCGATGCCGGATCGTTGTCGGCAGGTTTTCACGCTGAGAAAAGTGTACGGAATGCCGCAAAGGGAAATAGCGAAGAAGCTTAATGTCTCGCGAAACACCGTTTCCGCCCAAATGACGACGGGGCTCCGAAAATTTACGCAGTACATGGAAACCTACTGCACAGAGAGGGATAGATTATAGTGAAAAACCGAAAAGAACATTCGTATGATGAGAACCGTATCGACCGCGATGCCGCGGAGTGGGTCGTCAAGCAAGACGACGGATTATCTGCGGCAGAGCAGGACGCTTTCTTTCAATGGCTGGCGGATGACCCGCGTCACGGTGAGAGGTATGCTAAGCACGGGCAATCGCTGCTCGACGCGAACCTCTTGGCCGAGTGGCGCCCGGAGCACAGTATGGAGCCCAATCCGGATCTGCTCGCCTATCATCGTTTCGACCGTCCTTGGATTAAGTGGGGGGGTGGACTGATGGCTGCAGCGGCATCGATTGCTCTTATCCTGAGTTTGAGTCTGAATGTCGGAAATTCGGGGCTTGAGCAGGAAGACGTTCAGCAAACTTATTTCGCGGCGGAGACTCTCCAGTATCAAGTATTGAGTGACGGCTCTGAGCTGGATTTGAATCAAGGATCGGAAGTGGAAGTTCACTACACGAGCGAGAAGCGCTTGGTTAAGCTGCTTGCGGGCGAAGTCTATTTTAAGGTCGCCAAGAATCCGGATCGGCCCTTCGTCGTGGAAGTGAACGGTACAGAAGTGAGCGCCTTAGGGACGGCTTTCAATATTCGCTACCAGAGCGATACTGTGGAAGTGGTCGTGACGGAGGGCAGAGTCCGGTGGGAACGATCCACTGATGACGTTCAATCAAGGGAAAGCGAAGGTCATCTGCTCTACCGAGAAATGGTATCGGGACAGAAATCGATCGTTACCTCCGAGGATGAAATAAGCGATCATCTCGTTATTGAGGCGATCGAGGATGGGGAGATCGAGTCGCTATTGGAATGGAGGCACGAGGTGTTGGAATTCGATTCAACCTCGCTATCGGTGGCCATCGAAGCCTTTAACCGTCGAAACAGCGTTCAACTGGTGACTGCGGACGATTCTTTGCTGGACGAATCGATTGGAGGGTCGGTGCGTTCCGATAACATTGAACAATTCGTTCAGCTCTTGGAGTTCGCAGTCGGATTGGATGCCGACCGAAGCGAGCCAGGGAAAATTATTCTGAGAAAGGGTAGTGAGCTAAACTGAATCCTTATTGTACTCATGGGATGAATTCCGAGTCGGGAAAGATCTTTCTAGTGGCTGCATTGCAATGGCAATGCAGCTTTTGTGTTTATTGGTTAATCACTCGTTTCAAGCTAGCTAGCCCTATAAGAAAGTGTCCAATAATTCGATATTTTGTAGGGTCGTCGCTTGCGACGTACCGCGTTAGAAGATCTTTATCCTCCTTCGCGGCGTGTCGCAAGCGACAGCCCTACGTCAAAAGATTTGTTAGACGGACTTGTTGGACACTCTCTTGTAGGGCTATCTGTTTTACTGGACTTTAAACTGCTGTAATCTGGAATCTGTATTTTAATTTGAATAACCTGTAGCGGAAAAATAACAGTTAATCGTCTTAGCGAGCGTGCTCAGCGCTCTGATATCAAACTATGCCCCATGTCAGTACTCCACGAATACGGAGGTTCTGCTTGAAATCCCATTTTGTCGGAAGGGGTTTCTTGGCGCTTGCGCTCGCGCTCGCGCTTTCCTGCGTTTCGACGGCCGAGACGGATGTGGATTTGTCGGAGTTCTCGATAGGGGAAGGCAAAGCGATAAAGACCCTCAAGCTTGCGGCCCGGCAGGCTGGCGAAGTCGATATTCTGTACAGTGCCAGGGTTGTAAAAGGGCAGCGAACCCAGTCTGTCGTCGGAAAGTACACGCTCCCCGAGGCATTGGCC
>JAJFLS010000578.1 GCA_021772595.1 Opitutales bacterium | reverse complement strand
CATGAGGGGGTCTTGTACGCCTCAATTGTATTTGAGCTAATTTACTCGCGACCATTGCGAAGAATCCGTTGATTTTAGGCCCTATCAACTACCCCGCGAATTGTTCACGAGTGTGCGAGAAGGCCTGACATCGAAACAATTGAATTTCCTATCAACCAAGGATTTCGATACGGCATACGAAATTGAGAGGAAAATTCCTGCCCTCGAGGACATTTTGAGATACCCCTGATTTCTAAGTTAATTGAATTGGGTTGAAGGATTGGCTCTAAAGCCATTTTGTGACTTCAGAACAGAAAGCCGCTTAGCCAAAGATGGAAACGATAGACGAGATCTCCCCAACTGACAGTGAAAGCCTTTTTCCTCGTGAGAAGCAAGAGGTTGCCACCCTTGGAAGAACAGGGAACGGGAAAATAATCTTAGGAGCATTACCATGACTCTGCCTGCGCGAATATTTTTAACGGGAGCTGCCGGTCGCGTTGGACAGGCATTGCGGCCTATACTGCGGGAACAGTATGATAAAGTATTGTTGACGGACCTTAAAGAGATCGATGATTGCCAAGGACGCGAGTCTTTCAAGCAAGGCGATATCGCCGACATCGAGTTCGTAAAGTCGCTGGCAGGAGCATGCGAGGGGGTTGTTCATCTCGCGGGACTGGTGGGTTCCAAATTCACCTTTGAAGAGAATATCGGTCCCAACTATGTGGGGACGCACAACATTTTCAGGGCGGCTGCGGAGTCAGGAATTAAGAATGTCGTGTACGCCAGCAGCCATCACGCCGTCGGTTTCATCAAGCGAGGCGAGAGGATCGATCATACGACGACTCACCGGCCTGATACGGAATACGGATTAAGCAAGGCGTTCGGTGAGTCGGCCGCATCCTATTTCGCGGATAATTTCGGTTTGAATATTTTGTCAATAAGGATTGGATACATTGGGCCGGATACCTGCAATGAAAGGCGATCGCACACGTGGATAAGCGCCCGTGATTTAGCGCAACTTATAGAGATCGGGTTACGAACACCGGATCTCGGGCACCAGATCGTGTATGGCGTATCGGATTGCGATGAACCTTTCTTTGACAACAGCAATGCGGACCGGCTTGGATATCACCCTAAGGATCACGCCCGAGATGCGGTAATCGACCCTTCAGCGCTTAATTCGAAACCGGACTTAAACACCATCGAAGAAGGCGTTGTAGGCGGGGGTTTTGCCGCGATGGATTTCGCGGGAGATAAGGACCGAATTCTTGGATCGAAATGAAGGTAGCCATCGTAAAAACGGGATTTACGGGGGCCGTGCACGCGAAAGCCTTGAAACACTTGAGCGGGACAGAGGTCATCGGAATCCAAGAATCGACGCCAGAAAAGTCGAAACGAGCAGCGGACCAATTGGACCCTCCAATACCCTATAACGATTGGGAGCCATTGCTGGCTGACGAGGAAGTGAATACGTTCCACATCGCGACCGACGAGGAAGGGCATCAGGAAATCGCTCTATGCGAAGCGATGTCTCAACGCGGCGAAACTCAGTCTTGGGTAGGATTTTAGCCAAACCTTCCAAATTTGATTTAACCCCAACTTATACATTTATGAAACTTGGATTCGTTAGCGCAATTCTGGCTGATCAATCATTAGATGAAGTTCTCGACTTCGCCGCTGAGGAGAATTTCTCGTGCGTGGAACTCATGTGTTGGCCCGCGGGCAAAGCAGATCGTCGGTATGCGGGCGTCACCCATGTGGACGTAGCGAATTTGAGCGATGCTCAAGTTGGGGAAATCAATAGCAAGGTTACCGATCGCGGTCTCTCGATTAGCGGCCTGGGCTACTATCCAAATCCGCTGTGCGCTGACTACAACGAGGCTCAAGTCTACATCGACCACTTGACTAATGCGATCGACGCTTCCGCCCGATTGGGTATTAATATCGTGAATACTTTTATCGGTCGAGATCCAGCGAAAACCATCGATGACAATTGGCCGCGCTTTCTGGAAGTCTGGAAGCCGCTAGTCAAAAAGGCGGAAGACCAAGGCGTGCGGATCGGCATTGAGAATTGCCCCATGTATTTCAGCGCCGACGAATGGCCCAGCGGCAAAAACCTCGCGATCAGCCCAGCGGTATGGCGACGCATATTCAACGATATTTCGAGTGATGCTCTTGGTTTGAACTACGATCCCTCCCACTTGATTTGGCAGCAGATGGATTATCTCAAGCCGATGAAAGAGTTTTCGGAAAAGCTCTTCCACATCCATGCCAAGGATGCCCGGGTCGATCGCGAGGCTCTGAACGACGTTGGCGTTCTGGCTACGCCTCTCGAGTACCATACCCCCAAGTTGCCGGGATTGGGCGATATCGATTGGGGCAGCTTTTTCAGGGTACTAGGGGAGACTGGATATAACGGGCCCGTGTGCATTGAAGTGGAAGATCGGGCCTATGAGCAAACGTTGACCGGGTGCCAGAGCGCCTTGAGACAAAGCGCCCGATACCTCCGCAATTTCATGACAGAAGAACTGACGGAATCATGACCGCAAAGATCCACCAACGCTTTCATCTGCGCTCTGAAATGGCTATTGATAGGTCGAGCATCCTAGGTACCCCGCGACCCCGCGAATCCTATCGGAACCATTGAATTTCCTATCAACAACGTTGTTTGAGGAAGCCTCTTTCCTACAGCGTTATTTCAACTAGCAGCCAGCTAATGCTCAATATTTGCGGTCTTTTTTTTTACTTTGCTTGAAATCGCCTAATCACGCTAACGTAACGCTAACTCTACTATTTTGCGCTATTCCAAAGCGCAGTTAAGCGGCTATTAATTCGAATTAATGAAACATACATTCTACCTCTTAAGCCTATTATTTCTCCTTCCTTTGCAGGCGAACTCGGAAGAGCTCAACGTCCTCTTCATCGGAAACAGCTACACGGCCCGGCACAACTTGGCGACGGTAGTAAAAGACATGGCGGAGGCGGGAAACCCAAGCCTCACCTTCAACACCACTTCGGTCATCTACGGTGGACGCACTTTAAAGGATCATTGGCGTTTGGGTACACAACATATCGTCAACCAGCATTCAGTAACCAAGGAAGAAATCGAAGCCACCGTCAAAAGCCTAAAAGAAACCTCCAAGTACCCCAAAGACAGGTACGCTCCAGCAGGCCTAAAAAGACAGTCAGCTTTACTTAAGACCTTTCATTCGAATCGAGACAAATGGGACATCATCGTTCTGCAATCCTACCGAGATGATCTCGATGGCGAGGACTCGTTCTACATGCAGTATGCCCCGAAATATGCTGAGCTCGCCAAGGCTCAGGGAGCGCGAGTCATCCTGTATGTGACCTCTCCCACGACGCAGAATGCTGAGCCGCTAACATCAACTCCCGACAAGAAACCCATATTAAAGAAAAGCAAGTCGATTGCCAAACTAGCGAATCGCATAGGAGCGGACGCAGCGCCCATGGCATTGGTGGCTCATCGCAGCCAGACACAACGCCCTGACCTACCACTACGATTCATCAACGATGCTCACCTCAACCAAACGCTATCCTATATGAGTGCCTGCACTCTATACGCAGCGATCTTTGACCGAAGCCCACAAGGCCTGCCCATCAATGAAGTGACCGATATTCGCTTTCTCGAAAACGACAGAACGAAAGACCGCGACGGCCTACCGATCACCAAAGTATTCTCAGAGAAAGACCGGGCCGACCTTCAACGTATCGCCTGGGAGGGATATGAGGAGTTTCAATCCCTACGAGGGAATTAGACTACCGAATATTCACTGAGAAACGCTTGGGCAGTTGCAATCAACTCCAGATTCAATTCCTTTCGCTCCATGAGTAGTTCGACGAGTCGAACTCATACGCCCCCTTGGTCGGCACTTCCTTCGCGTAACTTTCGGGCAACCATGATTTAAAGGGTCCCGCCAACTCGCGATGGCTATCGATCAAATTCGTCCATTCGTTGGAATCGCTCAACAGATCGTATAGCTCCTCCCCCTTTCGTCCTTCGTCGTACTGAATGTAGCGCCAATCCTTGGTGCGAATGGCCGTGTTACCTTTCAAATAATCGATGATTGCGGGATACTTCCATTGGGCCCTTGGATTCTCCAATAAAGGTCCAATGTCGACCCCGTCCAAACCCTTTGGAACCGGCAAGCCGCACAGCTTCGTGAGCGTTGGGTAGAGGCAAGTCAGGTCTACTGGACTGTCCGTCTTCGAACCGACTTGAGTTGCGCCGGGAACGACCATGATAAACGGCACATGCGTCGATCGCTCCCAAAGGGTGTTTTTCGCGTAGTGATCCTTCTCTCCGAATGCGTAGCCATGGTCGGACCAAAGAACAACGATTGTGTTCTCCCGGTAATCACTCTGATCGAAAGCCTCCATAACTTTTCCCACCATCGTATCCGCATGGGCGATACTTGCTAGGTACGACTGTACACAATGTTGCAAGTCGTCGTATTCTTCAATCATGCGAAGGTCTATACGGCGGGTTTCCGCCATGATTTGCCCTCCCTCCGGAATATCATCCAAATCTCCTGGCTTGTTAATGGGGAGCTCGACCTGATCCATCGGTAAATCATCGAAATATTTTTTCGGCGCGTAAAACGGCAAATGCGGCTGAAAGATTCCGACGGCAAGAAAGAAGGGCTTCTCGTGATCCCGAGAAAGAAACTCACTCGCCCACTCCACCGTTCGACCATCTCCCATTTCCATGTCCGCTACCTCCATGGGGCCCCAATCCAGTGAATTATTCGGATGGCGCGGCATTGTGGTTAAAAACCTACGGTCTTCACCACGTTCTTGGAAGTAATCCACAATCAGGTCCTGGTCCTGAATTAGGTCGAAATATTCGTCCCATTGGTCCGGTGGATTGAAGCCATCGGTGTGATGATGCACCTTCCCGCCTCCTGCGGAGATATAGCCATGATTCTTGAAATAGTGGGGAAGCGTAACCAAATCTGGATACGCCGGTCGCCACCAGTGACCATTGCCATACAATCCAGTAGTCGATGAACGCTTGCCTGTGAGAATCGCCGCACGGCTCGGACCGCATTTCGGGCTCGGCGCGTGAGCATTAGTAAAGAGCAATCCTCGCTCAGCCAAAGCATCGATATTAGGCGTCGGCACCCGGTCCGAGCCCAAGCACCCCACCCAATCATTCATATCGTCAACAGATATGAAGAGAACGTTCGGAGCGCTTCGCGCTCCGAATTGAAAAATGCAAAATGCAAAATGTAAAACGAGGAGAGCTTTGAGGAGTTTCATAATTGAATGGTAGGGCAAAGCCGTCCCGGCGTGCCGCATCGGTTTGATCTTCTTACCCGGGACGGCACAGTCCTACCTGATTAGTTTGATTGTTAGTCAAGCGATTGCGATTTCATTTTCTTTCTCCTGAATCAAACCTACTTGAGCGAGCGAAGAGTCTGCTTTCCGCACGAAAACGGTCACAACCGGAAATTCCGCAAAGTGATTTATTAGCTCACCTTCGATCGCTCTGGCTATCATCACTCCACCCTATTCATGTAAATCCGGACTTGAAGTCCTGATTTACATAATTCCAGAGTTGTTTCCGATGCGAAACTACAGATGGAATGTAGTATTCACTCGGTTATGTCGTGGCCAAAACGATAATCGCTTGGTAGGGCAACGACCTCCGGGCGTGCCGCATCGGCTTGATCTTATTTCGCGCCCCACTCGCTATGCACAACCCGAATCTAGCAAGCTTCACGAAACAGCCTCGCTAAATAAACCTTTTTAGGTTTATAATAGAATAATAAATATTATTTAGTTTACTTTACATAAATAATCCCTTTAAGATTTATTCATGATAGCAGTTCTCACCGGAGACATTGTCGGCTCACAGAAACTCAAGCCGAATGAACTCGCAGATTTAGGCCAGTATTTGAAAGAAGCCTCCGACCTGACCGATCTCTCTACTTGCTTCGAGGTATTCGGTGGCGACAGATGGCAAACCACCTGCCACCCACCCCATTCGGCTGTTTCGCTTGCCACCACTATCCGAGCTTATCTCCTCGGAAAAAAGGGAATAGACACCCGCATTAGCATCGGAATCGGCGACTACAAAACCATTACGCCTGAAAAGATTTCCCTATCCCAAGGAGAAGCTTTTGTACTGTCTGGACGAAGCCTGGAAGACATGCCCACCGACCGACGCCTAGGAATTGAGCTAAGCGATACAATTCCGAGAGCAAACATCGAACTCCTTCATGCCTCAGTCTGCCTGTTGGACGGGATCACTGTCGATTGGACCCTAAAACAATCCCAAGCGGTTGCGCTCTCTCGCACGAACTTAAACCAAAACGAATTATCGAAGAAATTCGAACCACCCATATCTCCACAAGCATTTGGAAAGCACCTCGCCAGCGCGAAATGGCAACTCATCAAGGAAGCTCTACGATCTCTCGAATCGGGATTGCACTCTATCCTGATCGAACAGAAGTCCATGCCAGCCAAATCTTAAGCCAGCATCCCAACTCTCGCCATGCCTACTTTCGACCTCACTCTACTCATCCCGCTACTCGCCGCCCATTTTCTCTCAGACTTCGCATTCCAGACAAACCACATCGCGCGCAACAAAAGAAAGCCTCATATCCTCCTCTTGCATCTCTTCATCACTGGAGCATTCGCATACTTGCTAGTCGGAGACTTCAGGGAATGGCGAATTCCCATCCTGCTCACTGCTTCGCACGGCCTGATCGATCTACTCAAAAACAAGCTGTCCAAGAGGCCGAATAAGGAACTCGCGATTTTCCTCTCCGATCAAGGAGCCCATATCGCGGTCATATTCGCGCTCGCCTCAGTGGATTGGGCCACGATCAGAACTCTCGCTCCATGGTGGCAAGCACACAATCCTGCCAGCTACCTAAGCTTCCTGGTCTTTCTCACTGCCACTATCGCTACCACGCAAGCCTGCGGAATAGCCATCGCAAAAGCGCTGCCGGGTATGCTCGAGACCGACCCAGCCAAACTCCAGGCGGATACGGGCCTCAACCGTGCTGGCCGTTACATAGGCTATCTCGAGCGACTCCTCCTGCTCATATTCGTCTTTTCCAATCAACTGGCAGCAGCGGGTTTCCTCATCGCCGCCAAATCCATTTTTCGCTACCAGAAAACCAACGAAAACCGAGAGCAAGCTGAATACATCCTCCTCGGCACACTCTTGAGCTTCACCCTCGGGATCACAATCGCATTTGCCGCAAAAGCCCTCTTGCCCTGAGCGATCCTAACCCTCTCGCTCCATCGTCGATTCAGCTTCGAGTGCCGCGATTCGAATCGGAACAAATGAATTCCCGATCAACTTACGCGGCGCGGCTGGACCAGTCTTCGCCTTGCAGGCTACGCCCGGCACGCGTCGTTCCCCTACCGAATAAGTTTGATCGGAATTTTAGCGAAGGCGATGTCCTTATTTTTCTCGTAGAATAAGCCCACTTTTCCATCGGGCAATCTCGCGAGAGATGAGTATGCCGAAGGACCTTCGTACACGAGGAGTTTCGATGACCAGGTTTTTCCATTGTCTCGACTAAGGTGAATCGTCATTTGCTCGCGCGGTCCGCGCTTCAAACTCACCGGCGGACTCGGATTGGAAAACAAAATGCGCGTGTCGTCGTAGCGTATAATACTCGCTTGGCAGATTGGGTCGCCAAGTTCGTCATCAAAAACCGGATCGCTCCATGTCTCGCCACCGTCACTGCTGAAAGAGATCGATCTATAACCCGTATAGGGTCGCTTCGTATCCGGAAATCCTTGGGTACGCATATTCATCATAAGTCGACCATCCGAAAGCTCAACCACTTGGCTTTCGTTGACGGTAGGTTTGATTAGACTGCTAATCGTCCAAGTATCTCCACCATCATCGCTATACAAGGTATGGGCCCCAAAGGAGCCTTGCTCCGTGTAATTAGCGGGGATCACAAGGCGTCCTTTGTGCGGACCTTTCTTAATCTGAATCCCGATTCCCGGCCCCGTTGCGTACCACCACCAAGAGGGGTTCTTTACCGTTGAAGTAATCTCTTTGGCCTCGGACCATGTCAGACCATCATCGTCTGAATGCGTCTGAAAAACATGACGCGTACCTTTGCTCGTCCCCGCGTGCAGGTCCTTTCCATGATCTGTCCCCAAATTCCAACACATCAGCATCACAATTCGCCCGGTTCGCTCGTCAATGACCGGACACGGATTGCCCGCCGTATCATCGCCCGCATCCCACACTACAGACAACTCCGACCAAGATCTTCCGTTATCCTCGGAACGCTTAACGACCAAATCTATATTCCCGCTATCGCTACGATTCTCCTTTCGAGCTTCACAGAAAGCTAGTAGCGATCCTTCGCCCGTCGAAATGAGCGAAGGAATGCGGTAATTAGAGTACCCTTCTTCGCCCGATTTAAAAAGTAGAGTTTCCTTAACTTCTTCTGCATGAACTATGTAGCTCATTAAGGAGTGGGCAATTATAAGGGGTATGATAAATCGTCTCATGTAAGCTAACTACAGCGTAAATCCCGCACGGCTTAAATCAGTAAATCACACTGATGGCGGGTTTTTCCCAAAATCTTCTTTAATGGACGTATATGTGTAGATAGATAAAGAGAGAACGGCATTTTTCATTTATGCCCCAAATCTCCCAAAAGATTGCTGAATTTCTAGCGCCGCGCTGGCTCGTCGCGTTCCTGTCCTGCGTGTACCTAACGCTGCCTTCTCCACAATTGACTGCGGAGACGGCTCCTCTCGCGATGAAAGCGGATTCTCTTCACGACTTTGGGAATGTCGTATCGCCGCTTTTAAGTTCCTATTGTGTGACTTGCCATGGAGAGAAGAAAACGAAAGGCGACCTGAATCTCGAAGAGATCTTACGCGAAGGCTCGGTTGTCGACAACTTCAGGACTTGGGAGCAGGTGATCGATATGCTGGAGTTTGAGGATATGCCGCCGCCCGAGGAGGACGATCAGCCCTCCGATGCGGAACGTTCGAAGTTAATCGCCACGATCAGCAGGACGCTCGAAGACTACATTCAGCGAAATGCGGGAGACCCCGGAAAAATTGCCATGCGGCGTCTAACGAGCGCGGAGTACGCGTACACGATAGAAGATCTGACGGGTCTCGATCTTGACCTTGAAAAAACCTTTGTTGGTGAAGCAGTGGGCGGCGAGGGATTTTCCAATGTAGGGGAAGTCCAGTTCATGCAGGATTCGAGCCTCGAGCGCTACTTGGAGGCGGCGAAGACAGTGGCCTCTCATGCGGTTATTGGAGCGGGGCCCTTGTTTTTTTATCAGGATCCAGGGACAACCGGCCAAGAGCGTTCGGCCATCAACCGAATACGAGACATTTATGAATCCCTTGGTTTTCGGACCGGAGCGGGCGAGGGCGCCAAAGCCTTTGGTACGGATCTGTATGAGAATGCCTTTTACACGGCCTGGCGCTACCGCTATCGCGAAGAGCTTGGAGATCATGAAATCACACACTCTAGGCTGGCTGCAGAGGAAGGCGTTTCCCCACGATTTGCGGAGCATATCTGGAAAATCCTCAATTCTAAATCGCCTACTTTTCCCACCAGCAGCATCGTAGACTCCTGGAAAGCCATTCCCGCGCCCGCTTCAAGCGGCGAAACTTCCTTAGCGGATGCGCGCCGCGCTTGTTCCGAACTATATGACAAGTTGTTGAGCTGGCAAATGGCGCTCGCTGCCAGCACTCAGGATGATGAGGAATACCCCGTGCTGACGACTGATCCGTTTCAACCGAATAAGTCGCATTCCTTCAGCTTCCCGATGAACCGGGCAGAGGATACAGATCAGGTGGAATTCGAGATTAGGATCAGGGCAGCCGATGGTAATAAGGATGTCAATCCAGCCGTGGTTTGGAGGAACGCCACGTTACAGATTCTTCCCGCTCCTGGGGAAGAGACCTATACTCTGCCATTGCGCGAATTGGTCACCGCGGAAACCGCCGAAAAACTTAATTTCGGAGTTGGCTGGAACGGAATAAATGTAGGTTCTGACGATTTCGTATCCTTAGGCCAGATACAGATAGCGGTTCGATTCGTCCAGCCTTCGAAAGTCTCCTCCATACGATTCAAGGTCGATGCCGTTCTGAATGTCGAGGTCGGCGATGATTGCCTCGCCCGTTGCGAAGTTACAGATGGAAGCGATGCGCGGGAAACCGTGTCCTCGACGGGCGCCGCCTCCGCCTTGCTTTCCAATCCGGACAGCCCGCAAATGGAAGAGTGGAAAAACGGCATTCTAGATTTTGCTCAAAACCTAGCCCAGGTATCGCATCGTGAGGCCACGCCTTCCGACCGTGATTGGATACCGGCGCCCTTCGACAATACCTACAATAAACCTGAGAGAAACTACTACCATACCGCCGTCAAATACCACCGGGACGATCGCTTCCTAGCCGAAAATATCCTCGATGACGATACCGTCCGGCTGCTTGATGAAGCCTGGACCGATTTGCTGACGGCCTTCGACTACCATGATACGATCTATCGCTTTATTCTGAAGAAATACCAATTGGATGGTCCCGGAGAGACAATCGCTAGCATAGATCGTTCATGGATAAAGAAACTTTCGTATCCTGAGCGTGAATACGTGCAAATTTTGTATAACGACCACCTTTACAAACAGAA
>JAJFLS010000577.1 GCA_021772595.1 Opitutales bacterium | reverse complement strand
ATTGGAGAGACTTGAAACATGCTTTTGGCGTCACATCGGGTTTCGCCTTCAGGATGCCTTTGTAATTCGAGCGTCCGCTGCCCTTGGGATAATCGTGTAGGTCAACAACGATAAACCAGTTGCTTAGAGGTATGTCCAGAGAACAGTCGATCAGCAATCGGCGCAGCATCGTCTTGGCTTGTATGTTTTCCGTCCAGGGGCCCTCTCCGACAAAGCCAGTGCTGTTGCTCTCCGACGGGTACCCGTTCTCGCCTTGCCATAGTTCTATACCAGGCTTGTAGCCATCCAGCAGTTTACGCAGAGCGACGATTCGAGGACTGTAGGCCTCGGGATGAGTCGTATAGGGATGGAAGGAAAACACATCTATATATTCAGCCAAACCGGCATCTAACGCTCCCTTGATGTAGTCAAAAGGAATGCCTGCCGTAACGCCGCCAATGATTACCGCATCCGGATCGTTTTCCCTGATCAACGGCACGGTTCCGAGTACCAGTTCGACGTATTTCACTGGATCAGGCGGGCCCGGTCTCCAAAAGAAGCTCAAATTCGGTTCGTTCCATATTTCATAGTATTGGATTCGGTCTTTAAAGCGCTGAGTCAGTGCCGCTACGAATTTTTCCCACGCGGCTAGCGATTCATTGGACGACAAGGGATGAGCCCCTGTTGCGTCTTGAGTATACAAGGGGTTGCCGTATCCGACGTTAAACCAAGGTTGAATGCCTATCTCGATCAATCCATCAACTGCTTCATCCAACCATTCCCAATCGTATTTTCCCTTTTCCATCTCGCATCGAGCCCAGCCGGTTTGCAGCCGGGCCCACTTGACTCCCAATTCGCTCAGGAAGGGATAGACTTCGCTCGGTTCCCACAAATCGCGATCCAGTGTCTCGCACCCCAAGCTAAAGGGTGAGCTTTCAATTTCGGCGGGCTTTAAAATCCGCACCTCGCTGAGAATCTGCAACGAATCGATCTGTTGAGCGGAATCGCTGTAAGGAGCCGCAAGCAAACACAGGATCGGCAACAATAGTATTGGATATGAAAATTTCGATAAATTCATTATATTTCTAATAATAAATCCGCTATTTCTTCCTTGAAAAATCTACTGAATAATTTGGTGTATCCATTTAAAAATGTCGTCTCATTTCGAAGCCAACGATTAGAGCTTTTCGGGGATGATAGCTGGCGTATCCAGTCGCATGCGCTCAACAACGGCATTCGTTGGATTAAGAACCTGCTTAAAGGGCCCACGTCCCGTTACCGCTGGAAGGTAATGGAAAAGATGACCGCCCCGGTCGCTTTCTCCGCAAAACACGGTTCCATCCACTCCAATGGCCATGGCGTCAAACTGATAAGCCCGCCAGGTATAATAAGGGCTGCGATCAACAGCAAACGGACCTAACTCCTCGAATCCAACTTCGCCGCTTAGATCGTATGTATGCAATTTGCAAAATCGATCCATCTCTCCGGTGATCATGTAGAGCTTGTCGTCGAGACCTACCTTCATTGCCCGCATTCGCCGTTGAACGCGGGGTTTCCCAAGGACGATTACCCGGTCATGCTTCAGGTCGAGCTGGACAATGTAGCCATCATTGGTCCCAGCAAAGATTCTTCCTCGTTTGTCTACCTCAATCGCCTCGATCACAGGATAGTCGATGGATTTCAAGCCTTCCCAGTATTCGCCTGGCAACCGGGCGTTCATGGGTTCCCATTTCGTACCGCCAACCGGGAAACGTATAATAATTCCCTGCTCGCCGGAAGTATAGACATCCCCCGAAACCGGATCGACATAAAGATCGCGGGGCACCGACCGCCAATGGCGTTCCGGACCATTGTAAACCTGATGTTTCAACATTTCGCCATAATCGTCGAATTTCGCTTTCTTCACATTATAAGAAAAGAAATGCGCGTCAGGATAAGTGATCCCGTAAAGCATGCTCTTATCCGCATTAAATCTCATAGCGTAAATCGAATTATTCGCTACCGGAATTCCCAAATCCTTCAAAGAAGCTTGGTCATCCGAAAGATAGACCTGCTTATCTCCAGTCTCAGGGTCGTAAGCAAACAGATGCCCGCCTTCGTAGTCCGCATAGGGAGCTTTTACATCCTTCCACATTTGATCTCGAATGGCTTCATAGCCGACCGGAAAATCTTTGGTGAATTTGAAAGGCTCAAACATACTGCGACCTGCGCCAATGAATATCTTGCCGCCTGCCCCTTCTACCAATGTGTGATGAACGCCTTTTTCAGCGCCGATCTTGCCGAGCGGGCGAACCTTATTCAGATAGCGATTGAAAAAGAAAAGATAGGCGCTGCGTTTACCACTGGTCGCGCCATATACCAATCCATTGGAATGCGTCATGAGCGCGGAGATCCGGGCGTCGTCTGCCGGGATCAAGTTTTGTCCCGAGTAACCCAAATCGCGCATATCCATCCGATGGCCTTCAAAGTGCGGATTAACCCATTGTTGAGCTTGCATGTCGCTTTCGCACAGCAACATTACCAGTAAGCAAATGATCGTTTTCATTTCGTTCTATTTATCAGTTATTCGGTGTTAGCAATTGGATCATAGACTCCCAGGCCCATGGCATACGGCTGATCCCCTATTTTCCTAGCCTGATACCTTGGATCAGGCTCCTCGAACGCGCCCACAAACCAAATACGGCCTTCCGAATCGGTCTCCGCTCCGCCCATTCCGTAAGCCCATCGACCTTCCGAAGTCCGTAGATAGCCAATATCCTCGAGCTTACCCGAATCCAGATTGTAGCTAACCAGAAACGAGAGCGGCGGCTGGCCCTTCTTATTCTTCAAACTCTTCACCGCACCGTAATCGAAGTCGCCGGATGCGGTAGGGAGATAATAAATTTTCCTTTCTTTTCGAGAAAGCGTCATGGCCAGAGTCGCCGATGGCACATCAAAAGGGAGCGCCTCTCGAAACTGCGGGGCGCATATCCGACCCAAGCGCTTGATGGAGCCTTCCGCGCCATCGTGCACATCGTACTCGAATAGAATATTATCCCCTCCCGTAATCCCAAACGCCGTTTTCCCTATCGGATCCCATTCGATGTAACGCCATTGAGCTCTTCGATCCAACATGGGGTTAGCCATGGTTCGCCCGGAAAAATCGACAGGCAAACGGATGAAGGGCAGGTCTTCGACCCGATCCTGCTCAGGATCGTAACGCCAAATACGACCGGGAGCATAACTTCCAAAAACCCGGCCTAAATCATCGGCCATGATTGTGCGGCAAATATCCCAATTATCCACTTTCCCCAGGTCTTCCGTCCAATCGTCATCGATGTAGTATTTATAAAGGTGACCATCCTCTGCCAAGCCATACAAGAGCCGGCGATCCTCATCGAGAGCCTGCCCGAGCAAACCCCAGTAGTTATTGATTTTGGAAATCGGCTCCACTTCGCCGGTGTCCATTTTTACGCGAAACCACCAGGGGCCTTGCCAGGATGAATGGTCGATCACGGGAGGTCCGTTATCTTCGCAAAACGAACCGAAATATATATACCCATCCAGCTCACTCATGCGAACATGGATCTTACCATTCGTCCAGATACCCTTGCCGCGTTCGCCCAGGAGGATCGCCAAGTTGCTCAAATGTTTCATTTCCCGCGTATCGATATCGAACTCGTACAAATTCGCGGAATCTCCATGGGTACATAAACCTATGTAGATTTTGTTGTTCGATCCTATATACATCCCGCTCCACATTTGGGCGTCTTTGTCCACATCGCTGAAATGCCAGTGATCGATTTCATTAACCGGGTAAGACAACGCCTCCTTCCCTTTGCCGAGTCCGATTGAAGACAGGCAAATCCAGACTGCCGCTAAGGAAGTAATGGTCCTGATAAATTTAAATGCGATCCTCTGTGGCATCATAGAATTCTCCTTATAGCCTAATAGTTTATTGAGCGGTTCCTGCATGGCTTCTATTCCGTCGTTTTCTGCACTATCTGATATTGCTTCCGAGTTCCTGCTTTCACAGACAGCTTTAAGCCTTCGTGAAGCTCGGAGCCACTGCAGGTCCGAATCTCGCCGGTTTCGATGTCATCAACAATGTAGCTTTCTCCAGATTGAGCCGTGAACCATTCCGGAAACTGGTTGATCCGCGGCCAGTCGAGAGGCAGACCCATATTGGTTTTATGGCGAGGAGTATCGAAAACCAGCCTTCCGCTCCAGTGTTTGTCTGCAGTTATACATAGATACAATGAGTCGCCTTTCCGGACGGCGCCGAGGATCAGGTCTTCTCTCCAGGGATGCGCTGACACGCCTTGGGTTTTCCATAGGCAATACATGATGGTCGTTCGGGCGAAGTTGCCGTCGCCATACCAGCCCTCTATCACTCCGTCCTCTTTCTGCATGCTCCACATGACCTTGATTTCGCTGTCGATCCACTGCGCGGCGGATTCGATCCGCTCCCGGTTGTACAAATTGAGTGCGCTCTCGATGGTGTCCGCATAACCGTCGGCGCTGCCGCGCTCCCAATCGTAGCTGCGGTAATGGCCGTTGATATTCGACAAAGCCTCAATGGCGGCAGAGCGATAGGATTCGGTCTTATCTATCAAGTAAACGGTGTAGAATCCATTGTAGGTGTAGCCCCAGGTGTCGGCGATTCCGTCGTCTAGCGCAGTTCCCCCAATCGGATCGATGGCGTTGTAGAAAAGCCCATGCCGGTTTCTTCCCACTTCCAGGATGCGGTCCAGCATTTCGTGTATCGGCTTTTCGTATACCTGTTTCTTTTCCGGCAAAGCGAAACTCACCGCTGCGAACAGCTCGCAAAGACCGGAAACAATTTCGCAGCCATGATCGCGCAATCTAAGTTCGTTGGCGTCGCGCGTAGGATGATGTTTATCCAGCAGGTAATAGTCGCCCAGCCGCACTGCCCATTCGAGGTACTTCCTATCGCCTGTCATCCAGTAGATGCGCGAGAGCGCCTGGAGCATCTCGCCATTCACTTCCACGTTAGTCGAGACGATCCTTCCGTATGGCGTATCAACTGGAGCGTATTTCCACATGTCGTCGAGAATACCGATCATGCGATTGCGCCAGGGACTCGGGCCCAACCATTCGGCTAGAGGAAGAAGTCCGTCTTTTATATATTCTGAGGAACCGAACAGAATGCTGTCCAAATTCGCTTCATCGTCTCGGAAGCCTTGCCTGGTGAAGTCGTAGGTGTCCGGCAGATGGCCGATGCGGGAGGTAAGTTCGATTTCCGTAGCCAGCATATCTTTCATTCTGCCTTCATACAACGAAGCATCCGTGAACGAAGTCGTAAGGACCATGAACGGATAGTTGTCTGCTGCCGAGTCCTTCGCGTTCCAGAACCGGTCTTTCCTATTGCACGGAAGCAATCCCGTCTCAGGATCGGCAAGTCGCAGCCAGCCTTCCACGTAGTGTTGGCTACGGCGAAAACCTTCATTAGCCAGCCTGCCGTTGAACAGGGCTTGGCTAAAAACATTGGGGTCGGTTTCGCTCATGCAGAGCTGCGGCAAGGCGCTCGCCACGAACAACGCTCCTAGTAGATAACAAATTTTCTTCATCCTATTTCATCTCTCCTCAAACTGAAGCGCGAGCGTATGGGTATGTTGCGGTCATTTCCTAGGGTTGTCTTTCTCGTCGAAGAACCCGGCAATGGATTCGAATTTTTTCCCATCCCGCTTGTCGATGGTGATATGACCGATAGAGGTGAAGCCTTCTTGTTTGCCCGACTCGGCAATGCTGAGAGTGTCGTAGGGTCCCCGCTTCTTGTCATTCTGCCAGAGCATGCCCGCGCCGTTGACCAGGTCTATTTCCTTGAGTTCGAGCTCGAGTCTGTCTTGGCGCACAGTGACCACCATGTAGTTCGGTTGGGTCGTGCGGCCGATCAGTCCACCGTGAGCGACCTGCTGAACGCCGTTCGCTTGCGTGCAGGTTACCGCATGGACCTCGCCGCAGATGTATAGATCGACATCATGCTCCGCCAAGGTCTTCCATAAATCGGAATCGCGGCCTTTCTCCAGGAGCATACCGCTCGAGCTAAAGGTCCTGACCGGTCGCAGGATAGGAGTGTGGCCCATTACCACGATGTGATCGACCTGGGCGCAATGGGCTTTCAATACATCATCCAGCCAGGCTCGCTGCTTGCCCGTGACCTGGGCGACAATATCGCCTTCTCGGCCTTCGCCATTCTCAAAAACGTCCACGGATACGAACAGGACATTCCGGTGCCGCCAATAAAACGCGGTGCCTTTCATATGTTCGGGCCCATTGAGAGGCATCCTGAGATGCCGCTTGAAGGCGTCTTTATAATAAGGAACCGCTTCGGCCTTTTCATCTCTCCACGGATTGTCGCCGATCTCATGATCTCCGAGAGCCGCGTAAACCTTCAGGCCATGAGCTTCAAAGCGGCTTATCCACTGTGGATAGTACTGGTCGGCCCATTTATTGACCTCTTTCTCCTCCGTCCCCCAATGCCCCATCACCAGATCGCCCGCGACCATAACGAAAGCAGGCTCTTCGCTCCCGATGGAATCCAGAATGAATCCCAGCGCGTCTTCCCAGCCCGCTTGCGGGTATTCTATATCGAAGTTCAGGAAGTCGGGGATACTGACGAACGTCCAGGGCTCCGCGCCTTTCCCTTGGTCGGGCGACGCTACATCGACCCTCGAACATGAAGCCAAAAAAACCAAAGAGGCAAACATCAATGCGACTAAAGCGGTGTGCCGTTTATTCATAATATTCTCCAAATGTGGCGCAAACGCTCGACAAAGCAGATTCCTGGCGCTGGATAGCGTCTCGTTCGACATCGATGCTCACGGATTCGACTTTGTTTCCGCTCTCGCTGGAAACCTTGGCGTTTTCTGCCACGCTTTGAGATTCTTCATCGCGCGAAACCACTCGTCCGTCGCCACGTTCCGGTCAACTTCGGTAACCACGATGGCGCGACCTTGGGGATCGTCCTTGAACATCGGCATCTCGTGGCCATTTCGATTTCTCCAGCCGCCGAACGAGACACGTTTGATCTTCTTGACGTAGTCGGGCCGCATCAGCGCGATGGCGGGCGGGCCGTCAACGTCTCCTTCCGGAGCCGCCACATCGGGCGTAGAAGCGATCATGAAGTCGCGGGCCGGGCTAGCGGGCAGTTCGAACAGTCTCTCCTTGGGAATCCAGGCGGCCGACTTGCTCTCCACGGTGAACTGAACCAGTCGAAGCTTCTCCAGCGCGATGTACGCCGCCCACCCATCGGACCAGCCATTGAACCCGTACATCCCTCCGTTGTAGTTGTCGAGAAAGGCCACGATGAGCTTGTCGGCAATAGAATTGTCGAGCAGGTACGCATCGGCTACGACGGTCAGCGGACCACCGACGCAAATGACCAGCGGCTTCTCCACCGTTGCCCTACGCGCCTGTTTTATGATTTGGCGGCTGCCCGGCGAATCAAGAGGCTTTGTATCGGAAATCAGCCCTGAAGCAGGTTTTTTCAAATGCCCTATCGTTCCGGCAACGGGATCTGGAACGTAGCGGAAACCACTCTCTCGACCGCGACGCGCAATTTCACGACGCGCTTTCACCTGCTTCTCAAGGTGCTCCGCGGTCATGTGCTTATTGTACGGCGGGATCGACGACGAAGTGCTGATGCCGGTGTATCTGATATCACCCGCGCTTGCCAACGCCATCAGATACCAATCGACATAATCGTTGGACCAGTCGTTGTCGTAGATGACCGGATTGCTATTGTCGTAGGGTAGACGATGCTCGTCAGCGTCTTCACCTGGGAGCGCCGACGCGTTTTGCATCGATGCGATCACCAATATAATTACCGCAAAAATTGAAGAGGATTGCGGAAAGCAACGTTGATTTTGCACCTGAATCTTCTTGTTCATATCAAATATCGACAAGTGGATTATTGCGTTGAACACACTTCGAAGTAAGCGTTTTGCTAATTTTTTCAGTTTAAATATCATTTATAATAATTGATCTATCCGCTTAAAAGCAGAGGGACCTTTATCGAAGATGTATACCATGCCCAATACATTCTATCCGGTAGAGCATTTCCCCGGAAACAGAAAGCAGCCGACAGAAGCAGGCAGAGCAGATTTATCGAAATATTCGGTTAATTTTTCATGGCGCGCCATTTGCGGGAGATTCCAAAGAGAATAAATTGAAAACGAGAGGTGTTTCGTTGCAAACGGACCGGCAAGCTAAGGATTGTTGACGGACTAGCCGCATGCGGACCGGCAGACTTGGGAGAGGATGGTCTTCCCGAACCATCCCCTCCAAGCTGCGCATCCCAATCTTGCGCATTCAACGACTATGAGAAAAGGGGGAGGCGAGCGGTTCAATCCACCGGCCGCCTTCAGCCCCGCCGCGATCAGCCGGCTCAGGGAGTGATTACCAGTTCGGGCTTGTTCGTATTCTCCTTGCTGTGGAATTCTATCATATTCAAATCCACGTTGGAGCTTCTCAGGAGAAAGGAGACCGTCCCGGGGGATTCCGTGTTGACCAGATTTGTGACGTTCCATTCGTAATATTTCACGGTGGAATTCACAACCGCAGATGCTACAGAGCCCCCGCTTGAATTGATATTATCGGCAGTGACCGTGTCCTCAGACCAGCTAGTGCGATTGGCTTTGTAAACCTGCACCGTGCTGCTGGATGCCTGACTCTGGGTGAAGTCCGACATATAAAGCCTCAATGTCGCATTACTCACGTTTCCCGAAAGGCCTGACAGGTCGAATTTCAGAACCGCGTCCCTGTCCCAGTCTGCGCTGACTGTGTTTTTCAATTTTAAAACATTTTCTCCGCTGTAGTTCTCGCCGCTGCTTGCGCCTCGGCGCACATATGAGTCCTCCAATACGCTTGGCGAGCCGCTGCCGCCAGTCTTAGTCAGTTCGATATAGTCGAAGACCAGGTTATGAGAGCCGCTTGAGCTACCAGTGACCGCGAAGCGGAAGGTCTGGGGACCGGAGGCTGAGTACACGGCCTCGCCCAGGTCGACCTGCTTCCAAAAGGCCGGCGTTTCGCTTTGATTCCATGCGGCCCCCTGGGTTTGCCCGGCGGTGGTCAGCTGGGAGATTCCCCGCGAACTGTAGGATTTGTACCCGACCTTGATGTTATAGGTGCCCGCTTCCGTGAGGTTTATGGTATATTCCACGAAATCTCCAACCGCATTGGCTGAAAGATTCGAACTGGTGTTTGTAACGTTTTGGGAGTCGGAGGTCGTGCTCGTGGTAACGGCGTCTCCCGAAGAGGAGGTGTACGGCAGCGTTTCCGCCTCGTAGCGGACCGGGGAGCCGGAAGGAGGGTACACCAGATCTCTCGGGTAGCCCATGAAGATGCGATAGTCGTTTCTCCACATAGCAGAATTGCCCCAAATATTATAGCTGGTTAATGCTCCCATTTCGACGAGAAGATCGTCATAGTGTCTGTGCCCAAACCAAGTCGTCTGCTCCCAACCCATAAGGTGCTCAATAGGATCTGGTGGCGATTTGCCTACCCTGGCAGTTTCAGTTATCCCCCGAACTCCTATTGTCATTAAATGATGTCGCAATATCCCGGGAGTATTTAGAGGATAAACGCCTATAAGATTGGGGGGGAATACATTTGAAGGCGTATTGTACTGGCTGTAGTCATCGCTTATCTCAAACACTTTAGTCATGCCATTATGGTAGGCAGCCTCTACCGCCCACAACAAATACTGAGCTTGAGCGTCATGATAGCTTTGTTTCGCACTGTATGTTGTATTTACCGTGAAATTCGGCATATTCAAGGCATCTCTAGAATACGTATCGGTATTGGCCCCTGACGGGTAAATACATTTTATATGCATGACCAAATCAAAAAAATTCGCGCTCAATGGGGGGGGGGCACTGGAAGTAAAAACGTCGGTTACCAGCTCGTCGTGAGGCCAGCCGCTGTCGGCCCAGAAATCGACCAATGCCTGATCTCCACTAACTAAAGCGGCGGCTAGACAGGAACCCAGGGTTGCCGAAAACCAATTTGGATGTCGGGAGACTGTTTTCCCTTCGCGGGTTAGAGGAGCTCTTGCATCCTCTCCTGTGGCACCAGTGGAATAATTGTATAGCGGTCCTCCTGTCGTAGGATTATTATCTCTATTTGTAGATAAAGTCTTTCCTGCAATAGCGCATAACTTAAACCAGTTTTTGACTTCCGGCTTTTCTATGGTGTCACTCAGCGTACCCGGGTGGTATGCCATGAGCAAATCATAAATCCAAGCATTGGAAATATTGAACCCCGCGAAGGTGTGGTTTCCGTTAACTCCATTGGGATGTTCTTGTATCCAACCATAAAGAGCCGCTTTTATTGCATCTGCTTTCGCCTGCGTCGGATGGATCATATAGCTCATGGCGGCGTAGGAATTATGCTTTCTGACGATCTGAGACTGTTCCCTTTTAAACGCAGTTAAGGTGTAATTTGGATTTGCTGCTTTTTTTGCTATATATATTGGATTGTCTGCCGTCAATGGATGTGTCACCTCAATGGCTTTCAGTTCACTACCTT
>JAJFLS010000576.1 GCA_021772595.1 Opitutales bacterium | reverse complement strand
CAGCCAGAGCGACCCCTCCCAATATCAGAGAGCTTGCAATGATTAGCCTCGCAGTCACTCGCTCCGAAAGAAACGCGACCCCACCGAACGACGCCAGCGCCGGCACTAGGAGCTGCACCACCGAAGCTTGGGCGGTCGTTAAATCTCTCAGCACTCTATACCACAGAACATATCCCAGCCCAGAAGTGACGATCCCAGATGCCAAAGCTAGCAGAACCCCAGACAGTTCCAGATCAATGGAGGACCAGGCAACCATACCTGCGACGATCGCGATCGGCGCGGATCGAAGGAAGTTCCCTGCAGTCATCGCAACAGGAGTCGAAGCGCCTTTGCCGCGAATCGAATACACGCCCCAAGCGACGCCCGCGATGCACATCAGAATCGCGCCGACAGGATCCGGGGCCGAAATCCCCGGAAACGCAAGATAGACGAGACCTCCCACCGCAGCAACCGAGCCCAGCCACTGCGCTCCTCCCAGAGTTTCTCCCGCTTTCAACGCCACCCCTATCATAGTCACCTGAACCGTTCCAAATAGGATCAGCGCTCCCATACCTGTATTGAGCGTGACATACGCCAAAGAAAACGCGGCCGCATAGACAAACAACGCGATTCCCGAACCCCAGGAACCAGCAGGCTGACGAGATTCGTTCGATTCAGACGCGATCCGCGCGATAGGGATCAACGCCAAGGCGCCGCTGACGAGACGAATCGAAGTAAACGATACTGGATCAATGAGTCCCCCTCCAAGAGCCATGCGGCACAGTAAGGAATTTGCTGCAAACGCAAATAGCGTGAAGGCAGTCAGGAGTACAATATTCATTGATTGCTAGGCGACGAAGCCCTGTTGGCATCGTGTCGAAAAACGAACCTTCCTCAAGGAGATTCGGATCGGCTTCAATCCCAGGAATCCAGTCCAGAGCTCTGTCAAAAACCGTTCCTAACAATAATCAGACAAATTACTATCCACCTCCAAATAGGAATCGTGCCCTTCCAGCAACTCAACAACCACGTCAAGAGGCTCCTCGTAAATCCCCGGAAAATCCGCTTCGCCTTCGGAAACGATTGGAAACGCCAACTTCTCGATCGGCGGGCAGAAATCCGCGTCGACCCTAGATTTGTTACCTCTCGCATCAACGCGATACCAGCCATAGGCCTCGAGAAAAACTGCATTCAAACCATGGAGACAAAACGGAGGCGAATCGTTTTCAATCGTCAGCCGCTGATAGCAAAGCCCCGCCGGAATTTCGTTCGCTCGAAGCAATGCCGCCAGAAGATGGCTTTTCGCATAACAGAACCCCCGTACCATACTTAAGCACATCAGACGCCGCGCAAGTAACCGAATTCAATTTGAAGTCGACGCTATGCTTAACCTCGTCACGCACAAACTCGAAGCACGCTTTCGCGAGCTCAATGTTGTCCAAGCGCCCCGACGCGAGCTCCTTCGCTTTCGCCAAAACTCCATCATCCTGCCAATCGATGTATTTACTGTGAGCTAAGTATTCCTGCATTCCTTCTCACTTTCGAACTGATCCTTGAAACCGGCCTCGTCGCGTATCCCGATTCGATTACCATCCGGATCGACAAGATTGATTGTCGCGCCCCAGCTGTAGCGATTCACCTCCGCCTCAATTCCGAACGACTTCAGCTTAGCCAGCGCCTCTGCGATATCCGCTACGTTGAATCTCAATTTAGAAGGGCATTCCGAAATAGTCTTCGGCATATCCTTAGCCACACCCTCCCCCTCGATCATCAAATAGCTGTCTCCAAACTCAAAGCAGGTCAGCTGGGATTCTTCGTCATCGAGCTGGAACATCACTTCAAGTTCGAAAAGCTCGCGGTAGAAACAAACGCATTCGTCATACTTCTCCGTATTCAAGACAATCCCATATCGTTCAATTTTCATCTGTTTCGTTGTTTATAATTTCGGCACGATCCCTACAGGCACAAGACGCTTCCCCAAGCTAACGACTTCATCTACATGATATCCGATGCTCTCATAGAATTCGACGACTGCACCGTTGTTCGATCTGACCTGCAAGTTGATCTTCCGGGCAGCCCGCCGCTCGAAGCAACTCTTCCGCTTCCCTCATCAATTCTCTGGCACAACCTCTTTTGCGTTCCGAAGGAGACACCGCGAGATAATTGATCCACCCTCGATGGCCTTCGTACCCAACCATACAGCTCGCAATGATCACTCCATCCTTTTCCCCAACCAGAAACCACTCAGGATTTACTTTCAGCTTTTTTTCGATGTCTCGAATCGGATTGTTATGAGGCGCAATTAGTCCGCAATCGGCCCATAGCTGGACCACTGATTGTTCATCGGTCGGTTGGTAAGCTCGTACTTTCATTTTCCTATTACACGCGAATCCTCAGTCACGCCTCTCCACTCTCCATGGTGGATTCAGTCTGTTTTCGCCCGCCCAGAAAAGCTTGATCTTATTGCCTGATGGATCGTGCAGCACAGCCTCGCGCCACAGGTAACCCATATCCGTGGGCATTTGGTCAAAGGCGAATCCTTTCGCGACGAGACCATCCACCAATTCATCCAACTGCTCGTATTCAAAATATATTACACTTCCATTTGCGAATTCTCCGCTCTCCAATGAAAGCGAAAACGTAGATTCGCCTTCGGGACATTCGAATCTCGCGTAGTGCGGCGAATCGACGATTTGCAAAAACCCCATTCTCCGATAAAATGCCGCCGCCTCGTCCATGTCCTTAACCGGCAGTGTGACTTGATTTAAATTCATTAGAGTTTCCGTTCCTTAATTGTATTCAAAGCTTGGGAATTCCATGCGGTCATCTTGCGAGCCAATTCAAAAAAAGGCAAGACGCAGGCTCAAATCCAGCGGGATGAAGTTTAACCACAGATTTCACAGAACACAGATGATTGGTGCCCATTCGCATCCATTCGTGGTTTAAAACCATCCGCCACCCCTCCGCGGTTCATACTTTATCTACACCGCGACGTGTAGGAGCTTGCTTGCAAGCGATTCTCCCCGTTTGTATTACCACCAAGATGCAGACACCCCAAACCCGACGCAAATTCCTCGCTACTTCTGGCGCCCTCGCTTCAACGGCCCTCGTCGCCGGATGCGCCCAAACAAGCAACGCCGCAGACTCCATGAAATCGTTCCGCTACTGCCTGAACACCAGCACCATTCGCGAAAAGAATATCGGCATCGAAGCGGAAATCGACGTGGCCGCTCAAGCGGGCTACTCCGGCATCGAGCCCTGGATCCGAACCATCCGCGCCTACAAGGATTCGGGCGGAAAGCTGAGCGATCTTCGCAAACGCCTCGACGACCACGGCCTGCAGGTCGAAAGCGCGATCGGATTCGCCAACTGGATCGTCGACGACTCATCCGCCCGCGCAAAAGCCCTCGAAGAAGCCAAGAGCGACATGGAACTCGTCCACGCCCTCGGCGGCAGCCGCATCGCCGCCCCGCCCGCCGGAGCGACCAAGGGAGCGCTCATCGATCTTTTCACGGTCGCCGAACGCTACCACGCACTCCTCGAAGTCGGCCGATCCGCCGGCGTCGTGCCCATGCTCGAAGTCTGGGGACACTCGGTAAACCTTCACCGCCTCGGCCAGACCCTCTTCGCCATTGCCGAGAGTTCACACACCGACGCCTGCATGCTCCTCGACGTCTATCACGTATTCAAAGGAGGCTCCCAATTCGACGGGCTCTCCCTACTCGGCCCGCAAGCCATGCCCGTCCTTCACATGAACGACTATCCCGCGACTCCGCCCCGCGAGGAGATGAACGACAGCCACCGCGTCATGCCCGGCGACGGCATCGCCCCCTTCGGGACGCTCATCAAACAGCTCCACGCCGTCAATCCGGCGATGGTATTCTCCCTCGAACTTTTCAACCGCGACTACTGGAAGCAAGACCCCCTCGAAGTCGCCAAGCTCGGCCTCGAAAAAATGAAGAGCATCGTGTCGCAAAACCTCTGACGCACGGCCGGGCCCAAAGGTAGGGCTGCTTATCCCTAAGCAGCCGTGAAAGTAGAATCGCCTGCGAGCAGGCTCCTACAATTCGAATCCGCCCAAAACCACCCTTCTCCCGTAGCGGAATGTCTGCGACATTCCGACCCTCTCCCCCTCTTAGTCCTCGTCTTAGCCAGAAATTCGATCTTAATTCAAACCCATGCGTACCCCCACCTTTCTTCTCATCGCCACCGCATTTCTCTTTTTCGGATGCAGTGATTCCCAAGACTCAACGCAGAAAAGCGCCCGTAAAACGAAACTCTGCTTCATCACCAACGTGTCCGCCGACTTCTGGGTCTACGCGGAAGCGGGAGCCAAGCAGGCCGAACGCGATTTCGACGACATCGAAGTATTCTTTCGCACGGGCGATGGCACGACGACCAAGCAAAAGCAGATCATCGATGACCTCCTCGTCAGCGGAGCGAAGGGTGTGGCGATCAGCCCCACCAGCGCTAAAAACCAGGTGAGAATGATCAACGAATGGGCCGACGACGCCCACGTCATCTGCGTCGACAGCGACGCGCCCGACAGCAACCGTATCTGCTATTTGGGCACAGATAATCTCGACGCCGGACGAAAGTGCGGCGAACTCATCAAGGAAGCCTTGCCCAATGGCGGTAAGATCATGGTCTTCGTCGGTATCAAAGACATGCAGAACTCCATCGAACGATTCCAAGGCATCAAGGACGCCATCGAAGGAACCGGTATCGAGATCGTCGATCTGCGCACCGATGGTGGCGACGCCGCCAAAGCGCGGGCCAACGCCGAAGACGCCCTGACCGCCCACCCCGACTTGGCGGGAATGGTGGGGCTATGGAGCTACAACCCGCCCGCCTGTCTCGAAGCGTGCCGATCCGCCGGACTAGTCGGCAAAGTGAAAATCATCGCCTTCGACGAAGCCCCGAAAACCCTCGAAGCGATCGACGCCGGAGAGATCGTCGGCACCGTCGTGCAAGATCCCTACAAGTTCGGCTACGATTCGATGGTCCTGCTTCGCAAACTCGTCGTTGAAAAAACCTCTCCCGCCGATGCCGGCGTTCCGGAAAACAAGATCATCCCCGTCGAAACCCGAGTCCTCCGCAAAGGCGAAGGCCTGAAATACAAAGCCCAATGCGACGCCTGGAAAGCGTCTATAAATTAAGAATTAGAAATGCAGATTTAAGAAGTTCGAGAACCCATCCTACACTTCTTCATTCCTAATTCTTACTTCTTAATTCCACAATGCTCCAGCTGAAGAACATTTCAAAGTCCTTCGGAGTCGTCCAAGCGCTCTCGGACGTGGACTTCGAAATAGCGGCGGGTGAAGTCGTCGGGCTCATCGGCGAAAACGGCGCGGGCAAGTCCACTCTCATGAAGATTCTCGGCGGCGTCCACGAGCCCAGTTCCGGCGAGATTTTCATCGACGGAGAAGCGGTCACCATCCATGACGCGAAAGCTGCGGAACGTCTCGGCATCAGCTTCGTACACCAGGAACTCAACCTGCTCGACAACCTCGACGTCGCCGGAAATATCTTCCTCGGGCGCGAACCAAGACGCTTTGGCTGCATCGCCACGAAGCAGCTCCACGACATGGCCCGGCCTTTGCTAGAAAAACTCGGACTCCGCATAGAGCCGCACACCGCGCTCGCCAGCCTTTCCAATGGACAGAAGCAACTCGTGGAAATTTCCAAAGCCTTGTCGATGGACGCTCGATTGCTTATTCTCGACGAACCGACTTCCAGTCTGACTCTCCAAGAAACGGATACGCTCCTTGCGCTCGTCAAGAAACTGCGCGAGCAAGGCATCTCCATCATCTTCATCACGCATCGGCTGGCGGAAGTCGAGCAAGTCGCCGACCGAGTCGTCGCGTTGCGCGACGGAGAATTAGCCGGGGAATTGGAAGGCGAAGAAATCCATCGGGATCGCATGATCTCGATGATGATCGGACGAGAACTCAAAGAAGTGTATCCAGAAAACGAGCCCAGCCTCGGCAACGTCGTCCTGGATGTGAAAAACTTCAGCACCACCCGCTGGCCGCACGGCGACACGAGCTTCCAGATCCGAGCGGGCGAGATACTTGGAATGGCCGGGCTCGTCGGCGCTGGTCGCTCCGAAATGGCTCAAGCCCTTTTTGGCGTCGACCCTTCGCCCTCCGGAACTTTATCGGTCAACGGCGCTCCGCTGAAACGCGGGCAAGTCCGCGACGCCATCGCCCACGGCGTCTTTCTCGCCCCGGAAGATCGCAAAGCCAGCGGGCTCGTTCTCGAGATGACGATTTGCGAAAACATGACTTTGAATTCCATGTCGCGATTCAGCAACCGCGGCCGCATCAACCCTAGCCGCGAACGATCGCAAACCGCTCAGTGGCTCAAGGAATTCGGCGTAAAAGCGCCGAATGTCGAACACACCGCGGGCAATCTCAGCGGCGGCAACCAGCAAAAGGTTGTCCTCGCGAAATGGATGACCCTCGCCCCGAAGGTCATGATCTTCGATGAGCCGACCCGCGGAATCGACATGGGCGCCCGCCACGAGATTTATCAGGCCATGGTCGAGCTCGCCCGGAAAGGCTGCGCGATTCTGATGATCTCCAGCGACATGGAAGAACTCCTTGGCATGAGCCATCGAATCGCCGTCATGTGCGAAGGCCACTTGACCGGCACGCTGGAGAAGAATGAGTTTTCGGAAGAAGCCATCATGAATCTCGCCGTGCAAATTCATCAGAACGTACCCGCATGACCGATACAGCTACCAACTTCCTTTCGCAGTTGCTCAGCCGATACCGCAAGGAATCCTGCCTCGCGATCGTCCTTCTGTTCGTCGCCTTCTGGACGATCTTCTTTTCTCGCGACACCGAAGCCAACGGATTCATCCAGAGCTTGATCGACTCGCGCTTTCTCTCGGCGCGCAATCTGGAAAACCTCGCCCGCCAGATCGGCATGTACGGCATCTTCACGCTCGGTATGGGGCTGGTCATCATAACCGGCGGCATCGATCTTTCGGTCGGCTCGCTCATGGCCTTGTTCGGGTCGATCTTCTTCTACTCTCTCACCGGCGCGCACGGATGGATTCCTGCAATGCCCTGGAGCGTAGCGATCGTCGCGCTGATGCTTGTCGCTGTGGTAATCGGCGCTTTCCACGGATGGCTCGTCGCGAAGATTCGCCTGCCCGCGTTTGTGGTGACGCTCTGCGGGTTGCTCGGCTACCGGGGTCTCGCCCAAACGATAACTCATGATACCTCGATCGGCTACTTCGACTCGAAGTTCAGCGTTGCCGGCCTCGAAAGCCTGCTCACCGGAAAGCTCTTCGGATTGCCCGCCGCGTTCATCGCGTTTCTGCTCTTCTCCGCGCTAATGGACTACGTGCTCCATCTCTCCGTGTTCGGGCGGTACCTGCTGGCGCTAGGTAGAAACGAGCAAGCCGCTCGCTACTCGGGCATCAACACCGTTCTCGTGATGGCCTTCGCCTATGTAGCCTGCACCGTGCTCGCAGCGGTTGCCGCGCTTTTCTTCTGCCTCTACACCTCGGATGTTGTGCCGTCGATGCACGGCAATTTCTTCGAACTCTACGCGATCGCCGGCGCGGTCCTGGGCGGCTGCAGCCTGCGTGGCGGCGAAGGGACCGTGGTCGGGATGATAATTGGAACTACCGTGTTGCTCATTCTTCAAAACATGGTCAATCTGCTGGGCTACGATAGCTCCTTCGGAAAAGTCATCACCGCGATCGTCATCCTCGGCGCCGCATTGGTCGACCGATTCGAGATTTGGAAGCTGGTGTACCGACGCGGAAGCTAGGATCAAAACGATTTCGTTCATTTAAAAACTACCCCTCAATTGAATAGACAGACCCCAAGCCTCATTTTGGCATCTTGCGTTTCCCTGCTGGCGAACGCGGCCGATCCGCCCAACGTCGTCACAATATTCGCCGACGATCTCGGCTACGGCGATACCGGCTGCTACGGCGCGACCAAGGTAAGGACTCCCAATATCGACAAGCTTGCCAGCGAAGGGCGGCGATTCACCGACGCGCACGCGGCCTCGGCGGTTTGCACGCCTTCGCGTTATTGCTTGTTGACGGGAGAGTACGCGTTTCGCGGCGAACATTGGGCTCCCGTTTTCTTGAAGGTCGGCCTGATCGTCGATCCAGCGCAAACCACCGTTGCAGACGTGATGAAGCGCTCCGGCTATGCGACTGCCTGCATTGGTAAGTGGCATTTGGGCTTCGGCGAAGAAACTCCCAACTGGAACGGAGACCTGAAGCCCGGCCCGCTCGAGCTGGGATTCGACTACTACTTCGGCGTCCCTGTTGTGAATAGCCATCCGCCATTCGTCTATGTTGAAAATCACCGCGTCGTCGGTCTTGTCCCGGACGATCCTTTCGTCTTTGGCAAGCGGGCGAACACCCAAGATTTTCCGGAGAAACGAAAACTGAGTGAAATTGGCGGGGCTGAAGCGGCCCACACTCTTTATCGGGACCGAATGGTGGGGACACGATTGACTGAAAAGTCTGTAGAATGGATCAAGGCAAACAAAGACGATCCTTTCTTTCTATACCTCGCAACAACCAATATCCATCACCCATTCACGCCGGCCCCTCGCTTTCAAGGAACCAGCGAATGCGGGCGCTATGGAGATTTCATTCACGAACTTGATTGGATGGTTGGTGAAATTATGGATACGCTGGAGGCGGAGGGTCTGGCCGACAACACGCTAGTCATTTTCACTAGCGACAACGGCGGCATGTTTAATGTCGGCGGACAAGATGCTTGGAAAGCGGGGCATCGCCTGAACCTCGATCTGTTGGGATTTAAATTCGGCGCATGGGAGGGCGGGCACCGGATTCCTTTTATAGCTCGCTGGCCCAACAAAATACCTCCAGGGACCGTCTCCGAGCAACTGATCAGCAATGTAGATTTGCTCGCGACTCTAGCGGCATTGGCCGATCAACCCCTAGCGGTTCAAGAGGGCCCGGATAGTTTCAATATATTGCCCGCCCTCACAGATTCGCCACAAAACCAGATCCGAGATCATCTAGTCCTCAGCGCCTTTAAGAAGGAAAATCTTACCCTCCGCAAAGGCAAATGGGTCTATATCGACGCCCAAGGAAGCGGTGGATTCCGAGGGAAGCTGGAAACCGATTTCGAAAGAGGCGGGCCCGGAGCTCACTTGTTAACGAAACAAATTAATAGCGATATCGAAAACGGGAAACTAAAAGAGAATGCCCCACCCGCCCAGCTATACGATCTAGAAACAGATCGCTCTCAAACGAGAAATCTGTACAACGAGCATCCCGAGATTGTTCGCGAATTGAAAACGTTGCTTGAGCAATATCGAAACGCTGACCGAACCGCCCCCGAAAGAAGTTAAGCGAATCCCATCCCTCTATTCCCAATTGAATGCCTCCATCATGAAAACACCCCTTAAAGCGCTTCTCACCCTTCACTTGTCACTCTTCGCCTTTCACTTTTCCGCTAACAGCGCCCCGCCCAACGTCGTCGTCATCTTCGCCGACGATCTCGGCTACGGCGATACCGGCTGCTACGGCGCCACCAAAGTCAGGACTCCCAATATCGACAAACTTGCCAGCGAAGGGCGACGCTTTACCGACGCGCACGCGGCCTCGGCGGTTTGCACGCCTTCGCGTTACTGCTTGTTGACGGGAGAGTACGCGTTTCGCGGCGAACATTGGGCTCCCGTTTTCTTGAAGGTCGGCCTGATCGTCGATCCCGAGCAAACGACCGCGGCGGATGTGATGAAGCGCTCCGGCTATGCGACTGCCTGCATCGGCAAATGGCATTTGGGCTTCGGGGAAGAAACTCCCAACTGGAACGGTGACCTGAAGCCCGGCCCGCTCGAGCTGGGATTCGACTACTACTTCGGCATGCCGGTGGTGAACAGCCATCCGCCTTTCGTTTACGTGGAAAATCACCGAGTTGTCGGTCTCGATCCAAACGACCCGTTCGTGTATGACACGGTAGCGGAAACTCCGATACACCAGGAAAAAATGGGCATCGATCAGATCGGCGGAGCCAAGGCCGCTCACGCGAATTACGACGACACCTATGTGGGTACGACCCTCGCCGGAAAAGCGGTTTCCTGGATAAAGGAACACAAAGACAACCCTTTCTTCCTCTATTTCGCCACGACCAATATTCACCATCCCTTCACCCCGCATCCGCGCTTCCAGGGAACCAGCGATGCAGGTCGCTACGGTGACTTTATCCACGAGCTGGACTGGATCGTCGGCGAAGTTACCCGCACGCTCGAAGAAGAAGGGCTGGCCGAAAATACTCTGCTTCTCTTCACCAGCGACAACGGCGGCATGATCAACCTCGGCGGCCAAAACGCCTGGTCATTGGGGCACAATCAAAACGGCGATCTGCTCGGCTTCAAATTCGACGCTTGGGAAGGCGGCCACCGCGTTCCGTTTATCGCTCGCTGGCCAGGGAAAATCCCAGCCGGAAGCGTTTCGGATCAACTCATCTCCAATGTCGATCTTCTCGCGTCATTGGCAGCCTTGACTGACCAGAAACTCCAGAAAGGCGAAGGACCCGACAGCTTCAATATTCTCCCTGCCTTAACCGGTGAACCAAAAAAATCGATACGAGATCACTTGGTGCTGGCAGCTTTCAGAAAGACGCACCTCTCTCTCCGCGACGGCGACTGGATGTACATCTCTGCTCAGTCTGGCGGAGGATTTAGCAGCCCGGACGTGGGCACGCACGGATTCGGCGGCTTCCCCGCGCTCCATTTCGCAGGCGAAGTAAATAGCGACATGGAAAACGGGAAAATCAAACCCGACGCACCAACGGCCCAGCTCTACAATTTGAAAACCGACCCTTATCAAGCCGTGAATGTCATCCGCGAAAATCCAGAGATCGCCCAGGCGATGCGCGAGCGTCTGGCGAAAATTCGCGAAGCGAAAGGGACGCGCTAAACGCCGAGAATAGGGACGAGTTGGCGGCGGCTTAAGTCTACATTGTTAAATAAGAATCGAGTCTCTTGCATGGGCCTTTCAAAGGTAGGGAGGACTGGCCTCAGTCCTCAGTATGGGAGAGGGTTTCGGAGGACCGAGCCGGTCCTCCCTACCATACGTAAGATAGGATTGATTCATTTAACAAAATTGAGTTAAGGACTATCCAACACGCCGATTTCGTAGGGGCTTCGCTTGCGAAGACCGCGTATGAAGATTGCTCCCGACCAACGCGGTCTTCGCAAGCGAAGCCCCTACATTGAACAATTCAGCGGGTTGCCGGGTTTTTCAAAACGCGCTTAGAGATACGCAGCCCTACCGTTGTCCCACCCTTATCGGCAATCCGACGGTCTCAATCCCACCCATTTTTTGAATACGTTGGAGAACGAGAATTGAGTATCGTATCCGACTACGCGAGCGATAATCTCGATCTTATCATCCGTTGACCCAAGAAGTTCCATCGCGCGTTGCATCCGAAGAAAAGTGAGATGCTGCATCGGACTTCGGCCATGGTGCTTCCGGCAAAGTCGACGCAGATGTTCCTCGCTCAGATGAGCGAGCAAGGCCAATTCGTACAGCGTCCATTTATGCTCGAGTTGCTGCTCGATTTTCGCCCATAGCTTCCAAAGCCTATCGTCGTAATGATGGGGTTGCGCGAAATGAAGGACATAATGATGGATGAGTTCGATCCACTTGCCTAGAGCGCTAGGGGAATCCGTTCCTCTAACTTCAGCATGAAGCCCTTGGATGGCCGCTTGCAAAGGAACGTGGTCATAGTTGCCCAAGACTGGAGATTTTTCGGTTATGATCGGAACCGATTCTTGTGATTCCAGATAGCGGATTCCACAGAATCCCCAAGACTTGCTTTTGGCGCATTTAAGCGAATTGAGCATGAACGGAGGCTGTAGACACGCTTGACCTGCTCGAAGCGTCTTCCAATTCCCATCGACGAGTACACTTCCCTCGCCTTCGAAACAAGCCATCATATACGTACCGGAAAGTTCGGTACGCGTCACCTCAAACGGATATCGCGCCCACATGATTTCCACATGCGCAAGGTGATGTTGCCTGAGAAGCGGGCAAATGGGGGAATCGTGTAGCCAAGCACGCTTATCAGAATCATCAGAACGAACCAGCAAGTAATCTGATTCACCGAGAATGTGAGTGTCGTGCAGCTCGTTTAGATTCTTGTTCTGAAGCGACATGGATTTCCGCAATCTATTAGTGGCTATCCTAAAATTTATCTTAGAGCCAAGTTACTTTTGGGGATAGTCTCTAGACAAATACGCCAAATTGAGAAAGGATCAATTTTATATTAGTCTGAGATAACTTAACTCCAAAACGCTTCCAAATGTGGATTTCTAATATCTACATGTTTGGTAAATCTATTTGCGGGAACACGTTAAAGGCAAGAGGATCCAGCTACTCGAGGTTATGCCAAACGAATGGACAGGAAAAGGAAACCCCTATACGCGTGCTGAAGTGTTGGAGCGCCTGCGCGACACGCTGAGCAAAGGGCAAGCCATAATCGCTGCGGGAGCCGGAACCGGCATCAGTGCCAAATTTATCGAGAAAGGAGGCGCGGATCTGATTATCATCTATAATTCGGGACGTTTCCGAATGGCCGGCCATGGCTCGACTGCAGGATTGATGGGTTATGGCGATGCCAATGCCGTGGCCATGGAAATCGGTGAATTCGAAGTGCTACCCGTCGTCGAAGAGATCCCCGTAATCTGCGGCGTGCATGCTACCGACCCACGGCGACGCATGTGGCATTGGCTGCTGAAAGTAAAAGAGATGGGCTTTAGCGGCATCAACAATTTTCCCACCCATAGTATCGTGGACGGACATTTCCGACAAACCCTGGAGGAAACTGGAATGAGCGTGCAGAAGGAAATCGATACGGTGGCCTTGGCTCGGAAAATGGACCTGTTTTCCATCGTCTATGTGGTTACGCCAGAAGAATCGAAGGCAATGGCCGAGGCGGGAGCAGATGTCATCATCGCCCATGCCGGTTGCACTGTTGGCGGCTCAATTGGCGTAGTGGATGCAGCCTGCTCGCTTGAACAAGCCGCTGCCCAAACCCAGACGATCATCGATGCCGGCGAATCGGTGCGGAACGATATCATTTACCTCAGTCACGGCGGCCCAATCCTCAGTCCATCCGACGCAGCCTATATCAATGAACACACGGACGCGGTTGGGTTCGTGGGCGCGTCTAGCCTGGAACGCATTGGGGTAGAGCAATCCTTGATCCATCTCACGCAGGAGTTCAAATCCATTCCGGTGAAACGCAAAAGTCCTCAGATTTTCAGCAGTACCCAGTAACCCAATACCGACATGGCGACAATCGCGATACTTGGAACTCTGGACTCGAAACCGGACGAACACACGTTCGTAGCGGACCGAATTCGAGAATGCGGCCATTCGGTTGCCCTGATCGATGTGGGAACGGGCAACGAGCCCAAAGTCTCGCCAGATTTCACACGGTACGACGTGGCGGCCGCCACCGGTCTCGATCTCGATTCTTTAATAGCGCGCCATGACCGTGGCGAATGCGTGGTGGCCATGTCCAAAGCCGCGCCGGCATTCCTGTCTCAATTGGTCGAAGCTGGAAAAATCGACGGAGTCATTTCCCTGGGCGGCGGCGGAGGCACGGCCATTGCCACTGCCGCGATGCGGGCGCTTCCCGTTGGTTTTCCTAAAGTCATGGTATCCACTGTGGCGAGTGGAAACACAGCCCATTACGTGGGGACCAAGGACATTGTGATGATCCCCAGCATCGTGGACGTGAACGGGCTTAACCGCATCTCCCGAATGATTTTCGCCCGAGCGGCGGGAGCCATTTGCGGCATGGTTGACGCCACGGTAGACAGTGCATCAGGAAAACCGCTCATCGTCGCCAGCATGTTTGGAAATACCACAGAGTGCGTAAATCAGGCCAAGGCCATTCTGGAAGAAGCCGGATACGAAGTCCTGGTGTTCCACGCCACAGGATCGGGCGGACAAGCCATGGAGAGCCTGATTGAAAGCGGTATGGTCTCTGGCGTATTGGATGTGACCACCACTGAATGGGCGGACGAAGTTGTCGGAGGCGTTCTATCAGCCGGGCCTACTCGCATGGACGCCATGACTCAGTCCAAAGTGCCAGCAGTTGTGGCGCCGGGATGCGTGGATATGGTCAATTTCGGAGCGCGGAAAACCGTGCCGGAATCCTTCGAAGGCCGCAATTTCTACATCCACAACCCTCAAGTCACTTTGATGCGAACCAACGCGGAAGAATGCGCGGAGATCGGGCGCAACCTTGCCATAAAAGCCAACGCCAACCCGGCCCCCGTGGCCATTCTCAATCCGCTCAAGGCGGTCAGCGAAATCAATGGCGAGGGTCAATCCTTTTACGATCCGGAGGCGGACAGAGCGCTCTTCGACGCGATTCATAAATATGCAAAGGTAGAGGTGGTCGATTTCCCAGAAACCATCAACAGCTCCGCCTTCGCCCAGGCCTGCGCGAAAAAGCTCCTCAAGCTCATGGAACATACACCCTCGACGCTTGCAGAGACATTTCATTAAACCCCAGAAAGCTACGATCCAATGGTCAGACATTACGGCGTATTCAAATTCAAGCCCGAAACAACCGAAACTCAAATCGACGAGTGCTTCAACACTATGAAGAGCATGGTTGGAAAGATCTCCGGCCTACAAGATATGGAGCACGGTCCTTACCAGAGCGATGAAGGATTGAACGAGGACTTCACTCATGGCTTTATCATGACCTTCGATTCAGCCGAATCGCGCGACGCCTACCTGCCTCATCCCGTCCATGAATTGGTAAAGGACATCGTCGTTCCGCGGCTCGACAAGGTGATCGTTTTCGATTTCGTAGTCTGATCTAATATACAAATAGTCCCATGAAAATTGCCCTAAAATTATTCGCGCTGCTTTACTTGGCTTCGCTTTCGCTAAACGCCGGAGAGACCGCTTCCTTGTTCGATGGGAAGACGCTGAAAGGCTGGAAGACCGTCAGGTCTGAAGATGCCGGGCTTTGGTCGGTCGTCGATGGTGTCATCACCGGCGGGGACGGCGTTCAGAAGATTCCTCACAATTCGTTTCTCCATACGGTGAAGGAATTCGAGGACTTCGAATTCCGCTGCCTGTTTCGAATCTCGGGGGACCCATCCACCGGATTAATCAACAGCGGCATACAATATCGTTCCTCTTCCGACGGAACGCATATGATCGGCTACCAAGCGGACATCGGAGATGGTTACTGGGGAGATATTTACGATGAGCACCGACGGAACAAAGCCCTGCTCAAAGGGGATCTCGCCACCCTGACCAAAATCCTCAAACCCACGGGCTGGAACAGCTACATAATCCGCTGCAAGGGTAACCACCACGAAACCTACATAAACGGAGTAAAGGTCGCCGACTATGTAGAAGACGATCCATCCATTACTTCTAAGGGCGTATTCGGCATTCAGCTACATAGCGGAGGAATTGCTAAAGTCCAATTAAGCGACATCACCATAACCGAATTCTAGATACCTAATCTGTAGGAGCGACTTTACGTCGCGATCCCACCACAGGTATCGCGGCATTAAGCCGCTCCTACCTAAATATTCCACACATGAAAAAATTTGCGCTTCTTACGCTTTTTCTGACCTGCATTTTCCCACTATTGCAGGCGAAAAGAACCCATTCCTTCCGAACAGAGGTTCAGACTCCTGAAGAACAACTGGCGGGCTTCGAGCTTCTGGACGGATTCGTAATCGAGCTCGTGGCGAGCGAACGAGACGGGATCATCAATCCTATCGACCTCGCCTTCGACGACGCGGGGCGCCTCTGGACTCAAACCGCAATTATGTATCCATTGGATCCGGCAGCCGATATCGGGTGGCAGGACCTCCTCGAATTAATGGACAATCCAGAAGCCCAAAGACGCGATCCAGCATTCAAGCGCATCTTGGACCTCTACGAAGGGAAGACAAAGGGAGATGACAAGATTCTGATTATCGACGACCCTTCCGGCCCCACTCCATCCAAGCCCCGCGTATGGGCCGACGGGTTGGCCATCCCTCAAAGCATTCTCCCCTATAAAAACGGAGCCTATGTGGCCCAAGGATCCGAGCTTTTCTTCTTGGATGACTCGGACGGCGACGGCTCAGCGGATAGGCGCGACTCTCTCTTAACCGGCTTTGGCTTTACCGATACTCACACGATGGCTCATCTGCTAATTCGCGCCCCAGGAGATTGGATACACTTCAGCCATGGAGCTCTCAACAAAGGCCTGGTCAAATCCTCCATAAGTGGAGCTGCTGCACGGGTCGACTTCTGCAAGATTGGCCGCATGTCGCTCGATGGATCGCGTCTCAATATAGTCAGCTCAGGACTGAACAACATCTGGGGATTCCAGCTTCTAGCCAACGGCCAGTGGTACGGCACGGAAGCCAACGACAAAACCTGGTCCGTAGTCCCCATGGAAGCCGGCACCGGATTCCAAGGCATCGGAAATACGCGGATGCGACCCTACCAGCCCTGGATTCCGGAGCTGCATGAATTTCGCGTTGGCGGCACCGGCATCTCGGGATTGGAGTTCTCAGAGGACGGTTCCGCAGGCTTCCCCGAGGAATGGAAGGACGTCGCCCTGCTCGCGAACCCGATTACCAGTACGATTAATTGTGTCAGAATAGTTCGCAACCCCGATGGCACTGTAACCGCAGAACACTTACCCGACCTACTACTGTCGAAAGACGACTGGTTCCGACCGGTCAACATGGAATTCGGTCCCGACGGCTGCCTCTACATCGCCGACTGGTACAACAAGATCATCTCGCACAACGAGCTCCCGCGCACCCATCCCGAACGCGACAAGTCGCACGGCCGCATCTGGCGCATTCGCCACCAAAGCCAAGTCCCCGGCAAGATACCCAACCTCTACGAAGTTCCGACAAGCGATCTGGTCTCCCACCTAAAAGCCCCTTCCCTTTGGGAAAAGCGAGCCGCCTGGCACCAGATAAGCGATCGGAGCGCCGATGAACTGGCTCCACAGCTGATCCGCCTGGCCGATGACGAACACGCTGATGTCACCACACGCATCCACGCGCTCTGGTCATTGGAGGGACTCAAGCATTTCAGTGCCCGCTTAATGGGTACGCTTCTGGAATCACCCCATGACGATTTGCGCCGCGAAGCCATACGAGCTCTAGGCAGTCTTGATATACCGCCATCGCAAATGGCATCGTATTTGAAAGGATTTATAAACGATCCCAATGTAATGGTACGCTCTCAGGCGCTGCGCGCATTAGCGGACTATGGCAAAGCCAATCAGGAAATCATCGATATTCTGATAAGCTATTGTCGCCCGGATATTCCCGGAGTCGAATTAGGCGGCCCCTACGAACGCTCGTTTGAACGCTACCTCGCTCGCATGACCCTCGAACAATATCCGGAAGCCTTGATCGACTACCTCGATAATCCGGAATCCCAAAAGCAACCGGCAACCCATCGTTTTTGGGCGATTCAAGCTCTGCCTCTTGAAAAAAGAGAGCCTTACTTTCTCGCGCTATGGGACTCCATTAACAGCAAACCATGGGATATCGCTACCTTCATCGAAATAGTAAACGCGATGGAGGAGAAATCCATTTACGAACTGGCAGAACCGACTTTCCAGAACTTTTGGAACGCGCGACACTTGGTGTCTCTCGCAAACGATGTGCTGGGACAAGTAGCGACCGAAGATCTGAAAATCCTACTCCAACCGGCAGTCCAATTCCTACTCGCCTCTCAGAACCAATCCGATCAGGAAATCGGTCTAAA